>JAZDEN010000022.1:0-9040 GCA_043808805.1 archaeon
GGTTTAGGCGTAAGTTTTATATAACTTCTTTCTTTGTTTTTTCTTATGGCTAAGGAGTCTCTTGGTTTGGGTGTTAAGAAGTCTGATGATGTTAGTGAGTGGTATACCCAGGTTATTCAGAAGGGTGAGCTTATCGAGTACACTGATGTTTCAGGCTGTTACATCCTAAGGCCTTCTTCTTATTCCATCTGGGAAACTGTCCAGCAGTTTTTCGATGCCAAGATTAAGGCAGATGGCGTGAAGAACGCTTATTTCCCTCTTTTCATTCCTGAGTCTTTGCTTAAGAAGGAGCAGGAGCATGTTGAGGGCTTCACTCCTGAGGTTGCTTGGGTTACTGAGACTGGTTCATCAAAATTGTCTGAGAGGTTGGCTGTTCGTCCCACGTCTGAAACGATTATGTATCCTGCTTATGCGAAATGGATTCGCTCTCATAAGGACCTTCCTCTTCGTTTGAACCAGTGGAATAATGTTGTTAGGTGGGAGTTCAAGAATCCTGTTCCTTTCATACGCTCTAGGGAGTTTCTCTGGCAGGAGGGTCACACGGCTTTTGCGACTAAGGAGGAGGCTGATAAGGAAGCTAGGAAGATTCTTGATTTTTATGCTCAGGTCTACGAAGAATTGTTGGCAGTTCCTGTCATTAAAGGAACGAAGAGTGAGAAGGAGAAGTTTGCAGGCGCTGATTATTCTTTGTCTATAGAGGCTTTCTTGCCCTCTGGCAAGGCTGTCCAGTGCGCTACCTCTCATCATCTCGGTCAGAATTTTTCCAAGCCTTTTGAGATTGTTTTCCTTGATAAGGAGGGACAGAAGAAGTTTGTCTGGCAGAATTCTTGGGGATTGACTACTCGTACTATTGGTGTCATGGTTCTTGTTCATGGTGATGACAAGGGGTTGGTAATCCCTCCGAGGGTTGCTTCCACCCAGGTTGTTGTTGTCCCAATACTTTTTGATGATTCTAAGGATAAGGTTTTGAAGAAGGCCTCTGAGATTAAGAAGTCTTTGAAGGGTTTCTCTGTCTTGGTTGATGATCGTGATTACAATCCCGGCTGGAAATTCAATGAGTGGGAACTTAAAGGTATTCCTATACGCATTGAGATTGGCCCTAAGGACATGAAGTCCAATCAGGTTGTTTTGGTTAGGCGGGATACTGGCAAGAAAGAGGTTGTCAAGATCAAGGACCTTCCTAAGAAGGTGAAGGATTCTCTCAGTAGTATGCAGGATGATTTGTTCAACAAGGCAAAGAAATCATTGCAGGATAGCATTGTTGAGGTTAAGGACTGGGCTCAGTTCACCAAGGCGATAGAGAATAAAAAACTGGTCAAGGCATTGTGGTGTGGTTCTGTTGAGTGTGAGGATAACATTAAGGATAAGGCCAACGGTGCTAAGTCATTGAACATTCCTTTCGATCAGCCCAAAAACGTGAGGGGTAAGTGCATCCAGTGCAACAAAGAAGCTAAGTTCTATGCTTATTTTGCCAAGTCTTACTAGTAGATCATAAATCAAAAACATTGTTTAAAATAATTATAGCCCGGTCAGGACATTGCTAGGGGCAAAAATAGAAACTCCCTAAATGGGCTTTTTTGTTCCTTCCTGAAACCTAAGGATGAGGTGTTCGTAGAAATCAAAGAAATAAAATAAAAAAATAGGGTTTATTTTTTGCCAACATGAGATTTTGCTGCATCAGCGATAATCTTTGCACCTTGTTTTGGTGTAAGCTTACCTGCAATCACCAAATTAGCCACTTCCTTAGCTACGCAAGAGACGTACTGTCCGTGATTCTTCCAAGTTTCTGATGAATCACAAACAACAATCCCATCGCAGTCCTCATCTATGTTGTTACCAGGTATCTCTACAGCCATTGGGTTGATATTTGGGTCGTTATCATTACAATCAACATCAGAAGGGTAACCGTCCCCATCCTTATCAATTGGTCCGAATTGGTATATTTTTAACCAATATCTGTCCAGAGTTCTGCTATGCTTCCAAGCTAGTAATTCCTCTTTACCATCAGAATCTACGTCTGCAACGGTAATTCTGTTGCTTGCTAGGTTTTCTCCTGACTGCCAAACTACAGAGAAGGTTTCATCAATGTTTGGTTTCAAAATGTAGATTTCTCCTTGGCTTAGATCATCGGCATTGAATGTTGTTAAAACAATCTCTTTCTTGCCATCCGAGTCGAGATCTGCCGCTGCAATATTGCTTGCTCTGTTACCCATTGGGAAGGTTTCACTTATCCACGTGTTAATGTATGTATTATCGCCTGTGTTCTTAAATATGTACAATTTGTTGTTTTCAGTGCAAGGAACTGCTAATTCAAGCTTGCCATCGTTATCAAAATCCTCAGCGACAACCTCTTCATAAGATGTGCAAGCCATATCATTAGTCCTCCAAACTAAATCATAACCCTGGCCGTTGTATTCATAAATACGTATACCATCTCCTTCACAACCTTCTAGTACGTCTTTTTTGCCATCGTTGTCAAAATCACCGATTAAAACAGCCTTTGAAGGTCCGCAATCACCAAAAGTTGATTCTTGGGCGAATATATCATCAGCAGTGTTCTCATATAAGTACAGTTGGCCGAATCTCTGTCCGCTTAAAATAAAGTTAGATTTACCATCGGAATCTGGGTCATCTGCATCTAAGACATTAGCATTTCTTAATAGTACCCATTCGTCCCACACTTTATTAAAATTATAACCTTCTGTATTCTCTAAAAAGACAGTGTAACCATCCGGGTTTCCGCCTAGGGTTAGTATCATGTCCTTTTTGCCATCCTTATCAAGGTCGCCAACTTTTAGATCGCCAATGTAATTACCTCCATAGTCCGGATTTTGGACACCGTCTATAACAGAATAGTACTCCGACGTGAAGACTTCATCAAAATTGTTTGTAACTTGATTGTATTTAAGGATATGAACTTTATTTTCCGAGCCAGGCCTACCATAGTAGCCCCCTCCCAGGACTATTTCATTACTCCCATCAGATGTTATATCATCTGCTGAAACAGTGTAGAAGCTGTATCCAGTCTCAATGTTGTACTCTAAAGAGCCTTCTAATGCCATTGCTGAAAGAGCCAGCAATAAGAAAGAAAACAGATATGCTAAAACTTTTTTCATTTTCTACCCCCATTTAATACTTTTTTTAGAACTCCGTGCCTCGTAATTACTATTTTTAAATAAGGGCTTGTTTTATTTAAGCATATTGGTAGTTGAGTTTGAACATGAAGAATTATTGCCTTAGACTTTTAAGTCAAACGCATACTAAAAAGTCAAACTAACTCTTTTAAGTCAAAGCATGTATGTCAAATGCCCTTAAATACTCCGAAGAGACCCATTAGAATCCCAGCCAATTCAATAGTTTAGCATACCAAGGCAGTCCTCTTATTGTCATCTGGATTTTCTCTTTGCTCTCGAATTCTTCCCCTGTTTCGCTCTTGTATTTTATTGTCATCTCTATGACTCCTTTTCTGAAGTTCCTTCCTTTTATTGGCACGTTTACCGTGTATGTTCCCTCGAGTTCTGGTATGGTTACGTCTCCTAAATTTTTTATCTCTATGGTTATGTCTTTGGCTTTTTCTTTTGTGAACAGTTTGAGCGTTAGCGCGTCTTGTTTGCTGTAGTCTATTATCTGCGGTTCGTAGCTCAGTATCTTGATTTCGGGTATTTTTTTCACGTTTATTTTTATTGTCTGTTCCTTGAGGTAGTTCCCCTGCTCTGCTGTTATTTTTATGTCGCCGTTTCTCAGCTCTATCTCGAAGCTTATTTCCTTCTGCTGTGATATCGTGAGCGCTGTCTGTTTGCACTTGTCTTCCGCGCACACGTCTATCCTGTCAAGGTTTGAGTTTCCCAGGTTTCTGACCAGGCATATTACCTTTGCCGTGTCTGTGCTAAGGTAGTCTTTCTTGTCTGTTGTGCAGTTGAGTTCTATGTTTGTGAATAGTATTTTGCTTTCTCTTCCTATTAGCCTGTCGTATGTTTCTTCAGCCCATTCTTTGGTGTATTTCCTGAATCCCTGCCCGTATCTTATCTTGCTGGTTGCCTTCTCTGCGAAGTTGCTTTCCACTTGCAGTTCTGTTGAGTATATGTAGCTCGCGTCAAGATTGTCCGGTATTTTCAGTGTCCAGTAGAATTTTCTTGTCTCTTTTGGTTTCAAAAGCGTGTGTATTGTTGGTTCGTCCTGTACTGTTTGCGGTGCTTTTGTTATCGTGAAGCTCAATGGCAGATAGTAGCTCTGTGTGTTTTCTGCTGTGACCTCCATTATCATGTAGCTTCCGAATCCTACGTCCTGTTCTATTGGTCTTATCTCAAGTTTTGCCAGGCTTGCTACCGTTCCTTCCGTCCTTATTATTTCTGTTTCTATTTTTAGTGGTCTTGCCCTGAGTTCTCCGTTTCTCATCTGCCAATTGTATGTTATTGCAGGTTCCCCTGAGTCTGTTGATTCGTCCATTTTGACGTGGCTTGGGTCTATCCATCCGTATTGTCCGAATGTTACGTCGAATGGCACCCATCCGTATTCTGGTATGTAGACCTCTGCCCATCCGTGGTTCTCGAATGTGTAACCCACGTTTGAGTAAACGACTCCTGATACGAATCTTGCTGGTACTCCTAGGCTTCTTGACATTGATATGAATAGGTTTGTTATCTCGTCGCATACACCTTCCTTGTTTGTCAACACCCATGATGATTTTTGTACCACGCTTGCTGTTAGTGTGTTTAGGTCGTATTCGATGTTTTGTCTGACCCATTCTCCCAGCTTGTATTCTGCTACGTATAGGTCTGTTTCTCCCTCTACTATTTTTGCTGCCCTTGTTCTTATGTCGTCGTTTATGTCTATGTATTGGGTGGGTCTTGTGTATTCTATGAGGTCTTGTTGGAGGTCTTGTATCGGGAAGTCTATTTTCCTTTCTATCTTTCTGACCCTGTTCTCTGTTTTTACTGTTGATTCGACGTTGAATTCTATGGTGTTTTCTTCTACGTCTTCCCATTCCATTTTTATGTCCCTGTCCCCTTCCTTGACAGAGCCTGTTGGGGTCATCTTCACGTCCTGTGATAGTATCTCCTGTTCTGGTGTCGTTCTCGGGAATAGTTCGAGGTCTGCCTGCAGGTATTCGACGCTTGTTCTCGTCCCTTTCTCCTCCACCACTATTGTTGTTTGTACGTTGACCTTTATCTCCAGTTCTGAGTATTGGTTGTAGTTTTCTACCTGTGCTGCTGCTATCTGTACGAGAATTAGCGCTATTGCTATCATCACCGCTTTTTTCATCGTTTTTTCTTATCTTTTTGGCATATATAAATGTTTTATTTTTCAAAAGTTATTTAAGAGAGCATATTTTTCTTATTCATTATGCTTGTCAGTTTTTTTGAGGAGTTCCCGGAAAGGGAGAGTCTTGCTAATCTTGATCTTGTCTCCTGGCCTACTAAGCTGTATCTTGCTGCTGGGAGTTTTTCCGAGTTTAGGAAGTTAAGGTCTCAGGTCCGTAATAGGAACGTTAAGGAGGTTGTTTACTGGCCAATCCTTCATAAGAGGGAGGGTTACTGGATCTCGCCCTTTTCAAGGAGGAAGGCCTTGTTGCGTGTTTTTTCTGAGTTGGACAGGAAGAAGGTTCCTGTCCTGGTTGATGCTGAGCTTCCCACGACGCAGAATCCCCTGCTTTACTTTACACAATCCTTTAATTTTTTCCGTAACAAGAGGTTAATATGTGATTTTGTGAAAAAGCATGACTCTTATGTTGCTGAGTACTATCCTGATGGCAGTTTCAAGGACAGGCTTCTCTCTGTTTTTGGCCTTCATTTTGATTCTTGTAAGTTCAACAATAAGGTTGTGAAGATGGTGTATCATTCTATGCATGATTTTGATGAGGACTTTATCAGGGGTGAGGTTGCCCGCGGCCTGCGTGAGTGCGGTGATAATTTCATAATTGGTTTGGGCACTATTGCAGAGGGAGTTTCTGGTGATGAGCCCATTCTCTCTGTCGCTCAGTTGAAGAAGGATCTGGGTATAGCAGAGGAGCTTGGTGTTAATGAGGTCATTATATACCGTCTTGGCGGTCTGAATAAGGAGTACTGTTCTGTTATCAAAAGGTTTTTATAAGCCTGTCTTTGAGTTTTAGCTATGCGTTACAGCATTTACTTTGCAAACAGCAATAACCTCTATCTGGAGGTTGGTTTTAAGAGTAGGAAGGAGGCTAGGGTTAAGCTTGAGGAGATTGCCAATTGTTTTCCTAACGATAAGGCTGTTGGTGATATTCTGTTCAGGAATGATTATGTGAGCAAGGTGACTCATTACGCGATAAGTTATGGTGGTAAGAAGGCTGTTTTTGCGTATAAGGGTTCTAAGAAGGAATTTCTTAAGGGTTAGTCAGAAGGGAAAGCCGTATCTGCCCCCATGTTCTAGGGCATCAAGTTTTCCTTTTCTGTAATTGTCAATCTCTCTGTCGGATTGTCTTCTTTCTTCTGTCGCTTCTTGGTATTTGTATCCTCTGACTATCATCTCTATCCTGGCTATTGTTTCTTTGGTCTCTTTATCTTCGCCGAGTATTATGTGCTTTAGGCCTCTTACAAGGTCGCCGCTGGTGAACCTTCCCTCACCGTCCATATACCCCAGTTTGTCTTGTTTTTCTGCATACCATATGTGGCCGTTTGTGGCAAGGTCAAGCCCTTTTGTTTTGGTTCCGGGTACTGTCCCATTTTTGAATATTTGTATCCCACCCACGAAGAGTATTTCTTCTTCTGGTTTGGTTTTTTTATCTCCTTCCATTGTGAAGGCTAATGCCCTCCCTCTCCCGATGTCTGCAAGGTATACTGCTGCTGTTGCTGATACAACGTATGGTCCGCGTTCAGTGTCTAGGGCGCCTCTTCCGAAGTAGTCCTTTATTTTTGTGGAGCCTTGGAAATGGTGCAGCATGCTTATTGTCCCTTCTGGCAAGGGTCTCTCCCAGGGTAGTATGCTCCCGTCTTCTAGAAATATCATTGGTTCTTCTTTTTTTGCCATAATCTTATGGTTTGTTAGAAGTTTATAATTATTGTTATGTTTTAATTTATATCTTGAATTCCGGGTAGTTTACTGGTTTTATCAGCTCTTCTCTTTTGCTTTCCTTGTATTTTTTCAGTGAATAATCTCGTATTCTCCCTGGAAGTAATATAGTAGGCATGAGGTATGGACGTGTGATAGAGGCTGCTGTCAATATTCCCATTGCAAATGCTGAAGCCCCCATGATAATCTGTCTAAGACGCCCTCTTTGTGTAAGATAGTTCAACCATCGGCCTTCAAATAATGCATCCTTGTCATGAACAAGCATCTCATCTGAAAGTATTTCAGTTATGTTTTCTTGTATGATATGGTGTGCATTGTACCAATCCAGTTCAGATATATCTTTTTTCACGAATATGTTCACAAAGTCCGTTTTTCTTTCTTTTACATATCTCAAAATGAAGTAGTGTACTGATTCATGGAATGTTGATTCTTTTGTTTCTGCTTGGTTCATGTCATTGGGTATTTCTATTATTCCTTCATATCCAAGGTACTGTAAGAATTTTTGTTCAATATCCTCTTTCAGTCTTTCATCTAGAGACACCCCTTTTTTTTCAGATTTAGTCACCCCTGTAGACATGCATACTGTGCATTGGGGTGCTGTAAAATACCTATCATTTAGCCTTCTTTTTTCTGGATTTAAGTAATCATGTGTTTTGTCTACATTTCTGAAGAACCAGAGGAATGGATATTTTACCTCTCTTGATATGAGTTTTGGCTTCTTTTCAGATGCAACATCCTTGGTGCATTTTTCAAAAATTTTCTTGTCTTCAAAATGGTGCTTTATCTCACCTAGGTGTTCTATAAATGAGTCGTAGTGTCTTTCTAGGTCCTCCTCTGTTGTTTTTCTCCTTATTTTGAATTCGGACAAGTCTATTACAATCTTTTCCAATCTTATCTTGCCGTCTGATATGCTTACCATTTTACTGAGCCGTAATGTTCAGCCTTTTAAAGTTTGCTAATCAGAAATCTTGTGGGTTAGGCTTCCCTTGAATGTTCTTCCAGCCTGTTTTGCTTTGTCTTCTATTTTCCTTGCGTATTTTGTCCCGAACAGCTTTATTGCTGGGAATTTTGTTATTGCATTCGCTCCTGCTTTAAGCAGTAAGTCTATCTCGTCTAGCTTGTCTACCCAGCTCCCTGCTATTATCTCGAGTTTTGGGAATTTTATTCTTGTTTTTGCTATCCACTTTGCGTAGTATTTGCTTTCAGGTCCTTTTTTGTAAATAGTCCCTTTGTGTGGGTTAAGCCTGTAGAATGTTATTCTATTAATCTTGTGTTTTTTAATAAATCTGTGCAGTTTTTCTATGTCTTTTTCACTTTCCCCTAAACCTATTATTATTGTTATCCCTTTTTTCAATCCTAACCCATCAGCTTCTTTTAGCATTTTTTCTATTTCTTTTAGTGGTTTGCTTGGGCATGCCTCTTTTCTTATTCTCTCATTGACTGATTCTACTGCGCCCACAACCCCTTCAACATAAGGTTTGAATTTTTTCATCTCTTCTTTTGATAAAACGCCTATGTTTAGCCATTGCTTCTGCCTAGTTACCTCATAAACTTTCCTTGTTATCCCCACCAGTTCTTCAATTGTGTAGCTTTCATAACCTCCGGACAAAAACTCGACCTTCCATCCTTGCTTCTTGCATATCTTGGCTTCTTGTAGTATTCCCTCAATTCTTCTTCTTGCGAGTTTTGGGTTTTTTATCCGAGGTTTTTGTATGCTCATGTAGCAGAATTTGCAGTCGCCTTTGCTGCAGTACCATGACAAGAAGATGGCTCTCTCGAACCATGTTTCTGGTTTGAAGTTGTTAAGGTACGTTTTGTTTGCTTTTCGTATTAAGTCCATAAGAAAGCTTCTCCCAACAAAATTTATAAACCTTGTCTATTTATTTTATGTTATGCAGGTGTTGTTGGAGAAGGAGGCTGAGGATTTTCTTGCTAGGAATCGTTTTAATGTTGTTCCCCGTGTTACAGCAAAGAATGAGAGGGAAGCGATATCAAAAGCAAAAAAGCT
>JAZDEN010000023.1:0-3381 GCA_043808805.1 archaeon
TTTCCATTGTTTCCTTTGGTATTGAAGCCCTGACAGTGTTCATCGCATTCTCGAAGAACTTCTTCTTCACTTCCTTAGCCTTGATATCTTCCCTCAATGCGAGCATACCAGATTCCCTACAAACAGCCTCGATATCAGATCCTGAATAACCTTCAGCCTTCTTTGCAAGTTCGTCAAGCTTTACATCCTTAGCAAGAGGCATTGTCTTGGTATGAATCTTGAAAATCTCCAACCTTGACTTCTCGTCAGGAGGTTCTGTCAAGACCAACCTGTCAAAACGGCCTGGCCTCAACAATGCAGGATCAATAATGTCAGGCCTATTAGTAGCACCAATAATAACAACATCATTCATCTCTTCAAGGCCGTCCATCTCAGCAAGGAAAGTGTTAACCATCCTTTCAGTAACTTTTGCACCTGAATCAAAACCACGCCTTGGAGCGATAGCATCCAACTCATCAAAGAAAACTATTGTAGGTGCGGTCTGCCTGGCTCTCTCAAAAACCTGCCTCAAACCTTTTTCTGATTCTCCAACCCACATGTTCAGCAGGGTCGGGCCCTTAACAAGTATGAAATTAGCTTCGGACTCCTTAGCAACCGCTTTCGCAAGCAGGGTCTTACCTGTACCGGGAGGACCGTACAACAAAATACCTCTCGGGGGCCTTATTCCCAATCTCTTGAATGCATCAGGATTCTTCAAAGGCCACTCAACAGCCTCCTTAAGCTGCTGCTTTATCTCATCAAGACCACCAATATCATCCCAACCGATATTAGGAGTTTCAATCAGGACTTCCCTCATAGCAGAAGGCCTAACAATCTTCAAGGAATCCTTGAAGTCTTTAGCCTCAATAAGCACCTTGTCCAAAACTTCTTGAGGAATAGGTTCCTTGTCCCTCAACTGGACGTTCTGCAAAACCTTTCTAAGAACATTCATAGCAGCTTCCTTTGCAAGAGCTGAAAGATCAGCACCGACAAAGCCGTGAGTGACCTGCGCAAGCTCATCCAGCTTTACATCCTTAGCAAGAGGCATGTTCCTCGTATGAATCTTCAAAATTTCCAGTCTTGCCTTCTTGTCAGGAACACCAATCTGTATCTCACGATCAAACCTTCCCGGCCTTCTCAAAGCAGGGTCAATGGCATTAGGCCTGTTGGTAGCACCGATAACAACGACACGACCACGAGATTTCAGACCGTCCATCATAGTCAACAATTGGGAAACTACCCTTCTTTCCACTTCACCGTGGACTTCTTCTCTTTTTGGTGCGATAGCATCAATCTCATCAATGAAAATTATTGAAGGGGAATTCTTCTCTGCCTCTTCGAAAATCTCCCTGACTTTTCTCTCTGACTCACCATAGAACTTATTCATGATCTCAGGACCATTCAACAGGATGAAGTTAGCCTCTGACTCATTAGCAACTGCCTTTGCCAGCAAAGTCTTACCAGAACCTGGAGGACCATACAACAAGATACCTGCAGGAGGCTCAATGCCAAGTTTTTGGAAAAGCTCAGGATGCCTCAAAGGAGTCTCAACCAACTCCCTAACTTTTTTTAATTCCTCATCAAGACCGCCAATGTCCTCATAAGTAACATCAATAACCTTTTCCTCAGGAACCTCAACAGCCTTTGGATTCAGATTTATTGTAGTATTCTCTGTGATTATAACAGCCTGCTTGGGGCTTACATCAACAACAATGAACTTCAAACCACCAAGACCGAACGGACCCATAAAGCCCTGCTCAAAAGCCTCAAAGATCTCCTCAAAGGGAGAACCTTCCATAGTACGTCTCCTTGAACGAGCACCGCCAAGAGCAACCTGGTCACCCTTAACAATTGCTCTTCCTAACAAACCACGCTTGAAAACAACAGGATCAGCCTGGATCGTAACACCCTTCTGTGCAGGAGCTATTGTGATAGCCTTTGCTTCCTTGACATCAGCCTTCCTAACCTTAACCATCTCACCAATACCAGTCTTGCCATTACGCCTCATTATACCATCCATACGAATGATATTCTGACCAACATCGGTAGGGTAGGCACGGTCAACAATGCCAACAGTCTTCTTCTGACCTTCAATCTCAACCACACCACCCTGGCGAATGCCAATAGCATGCATAGTCTCAGAATCAATCCTAACTATACCCTTGTACGCTTCTTCTTGCAAGGCCTCCATGACCTTCAACTTGACTTCTGGAATTGTTGCCATAATCGTAAAACCTCCTTGACTACTTAATAAGTTTTGTCATTCTTGAAAAGTATAGTACAATCTTATCCCTATCCTCCATAGCTAACCTAACTAATTCATCACGCTGCATCGAATGAAACTCAATAATTTCCCTAGGAATAGAAACTGCATAACTGTTACCAACCATCCTAAGCTTAACACTAAAGTTCTTCTGCTTAAGTTCCTTGAACTTCTCATACTCATGAAAGTCACCCGGATGGGGCCAGACCTGGTTGCATGAAGGGCACTTCCAGACCCTAATCTTGAAACCGTCCTGAACAATCTCACCCTTAACGGTCTTCTTGTTGCAGGAACTGCAAATCATTGTGTTTTCAAAAACGTCTGCCATTTTTGTGTATACTATGTGTGTATACAACTCGTATATAAATCTTTGTATTAATCTATTAGCGATATATTTATATAATAAGTTATTTGCTTAGATTATATTGTGACAAAACCACTGCCAAAATGGCTGATGAGGAAGTATTCCACACTGTGGAGAGCGTTTTCTGAAAAAGAATTCAACTATGAAGATGTAAAAAAAATACTCAAAGAGAAAAACGAGGCGCTGAACAGCATAATACTTTCTGAACTGAAGAAGAACGGATGGCTGGCGGTAAAGCTTCACCCTGACGATTCAAGAAAAAGGATCTATACACTGAAAAAACCGGAGGAGGCGGTCAAGGAACTAGAATGAACTGTAAAAAAGAGATTATACAAACAACCCTGACAAGATGGGAAAAAAGAAGTGAACTGAAGATAGGAAAGAAAGGCAGAAGCCTATTATTCATAGTTCTGATATTGACCGTACTTGGAATCATATTGACATTCAACGTTGTCTCTGAGAATATCACATTAAACAACTACAGCGAAATGACCTCCACAAACCTGACACCAGAATTCAACATAAGCGAAGAAATAGCAATAGAAAACACAACAACAAGCCTAGCAACAAATGATTTCATAACACAAGATGCAACAACAGCACCAGACATAGAATTTGTTGATCCAACAACAGCAGACCAGACAGCAACGGACAATACAAGCATAGAAATAAACATAAGCATAACAAATGTTGCAGATTTACTAAACTTTACATGGGGATGGAATGGTGTTAATTACACACTATACAACAGCAGCATAGTTCTCATGCTCAACTT
>JAZDEN010000024.1:0-3201 GCA_043808805.1 archaeon
CCCCATGCCTTGTTCTTCACTATCTGCAGGTTCCTTTGTATGTTTTTCTGGTATACGTCTTCTTTTTTCTTTTTGAAGTCCCTGGCTATTCCTGCTTTGTAGTCAGGTTTTATCTCGACTCCGTGGTATGCTGCTTTTACTAGTGAGTCTTCAAGTTCCTCTATTGAGTTTTTTAGGCTGTTCATCCTTTTTTTCCTTTTTAGAATTATTCTGTCTTGCTTTAATTTGGTTGCTTATTAATTTTTCTACTGGTTTACTGCTTTTTTCTCTAATTCCCCGTAGCTGCTTGCCACTCTTGAGAATTCTTCCACGAGGTCTGGCAGTGATGCCTGCTCTATTGCTGCGAGGACAATGTCATATAACCCCATATCATCTGGGTGGTATTTTACTTGGAGTATGCCTTCCAGCAGCCATTCCCTATGTCCTTCAGGCTTTACCTCGTCTATTATCTTCTGGGTTGCTGCTCCCATTTTTGCATATTTTTTTATTGTTGGCCAGCCTACAGATTCTGGTCCGTAAAATTCTTTTAGAAAGGGATTCATGTTTTTTTGTTCGTATGGGTTCTGCTTTCCCTTGATGTATTTCTTGTACATCTCGAACTGTTCTATTATTCCGCGTTTCTTTGTCTTCATGAATAACACTGATTCTGGTGAAAATATGTGTGTATTTAAACCTTTCATTTTTTTCATTAAAAGCAATTTTAAAAGAAAACCTTTATAAAACCCTTATTTTTTGATTACTGCATGGTAATGATAGATAAGGGGGTTGTTAACGGGTTTTTGGGCATTCCTATTTTTTCTAGGTTGGTTTCTGAATCCGGTTACAAGTCCGTCGGTGTAAAGATCGTTGACAACAATAAGGTCGTCCGTGAGTTGACCTCTTCTTACGTGAAGAAAAAGGTCAGGTTGACTGATGGCATTAAGGACCCTGATTTTGTCGTTAGTGTAGACTACAAATTCTTAAAAAGCCTTGATAAGAAGAAGTTGGATTGGATTAAGGCTAATCCAGTTAAGGCTTATTTCAGGTATCATGACAAGCTTGACGTTCCTTTTTTTGTCAAGCTTAGGGTTTTTGGGATGTTGAGAAATGAGGCTTGAGGACATTTTGAGACCGACGGCAAAAGCCGTTCTGCCGCTGTATGCTGCTTTTCATATGGTGAATGCTGCTCCTGTTTCTGCCCAGCCCAATCCCAAGTCCACGTATAATTTTATCGTTGGCACTATGCATAAGAATGATGGCAATCTTGAGCTTGCCCTGAAGAGTTACCTCAATGCTTTGGTTGCGGATCCTAATTCTGCTTATCTTCATAATGAGATGGCCGAGCTGCTCATGGATGTTAACCGCATCGATGATGCTGTCATGTACCTGAAGAATGCTGTTAGGCTTGACAGGGATTTTATGAGGCCTCATGCGAATCTTGCTATGATTCAGGTCCTCAAGAAGGATTATAAGGGTGCGATTGACGAGTCGAGTTTTATCCTTTCCAAGGAGCCTGACAACATCTCGGGTTTGTCCATTTCCGCAGAGTCTTACTTCAAGCTTAAGGATTATTCGAAGGCAAGGCCCTTGTTCACTAGGATGGTTGAGCTTGATGTCCATCCTGAGAGCGTTTCCCATTCGACTTATAGGTTGGGCCAGATTAATTTTCAGGACAGTGAGTATTTCCTTGCCGTGGCTGATTTCAAGAAAGCGTTCATTATGTTGAATAGGACCGACCCCTTTGACAGGTTGAAGGGTTTGGATATCCTGCATTACATAACATTGTCTTATTACCACATGGGTAAGTTTAACAGTGCTAAGGAGACCTTGTCAACCCTGGATTCTCTTATGAGCAAGGAGGTTAATCCTTATTTAAGTCCAGCAATAAATGAGCTGCGTAAAAGGATAAATGACCAAGACTTGATAAGGAAGATTGATGAGGGCATTCAGAATAAGACAAACAGGGCAACCCCAAACAATGCCATTCCCAGGTAAGCTGCTTTGTTCCACTGCCATATCTTTGAGCCGTCGAAGTTCCAGAAGGGTATCATGTTGAACAACGCTATCCATGTGTTGATTATGAATCCGTAGTTTGTTATCTGCCCGATTATTCCTTCTGTTGTTGTCGTGCTTATCGCTAGGAATATCGCTGCGAGAATGAGGTTTGTCAGCGGTCCCATCGCTGATAGTTTTCCGTTCCTTTCTTTTGTTACATGACCTCTTATCATTACTGCTCCTGGTGCGGCAAACACGAATCCCAGGAATGACATTGCTATCGCGAGTATGAGCATCATGTCAAAGCTTCTGAATTCTGCAAACAATCCGTATTTCTGTGCCAGTGCCTTGTGTGCCATTTCATGCAATAAGAATGCTATTCCGACGGTTAATGCTGAGATTATGAATGAGTATGCGAGGTTTTGTGGTGTCCAGTCTTGCTTTAGGAGTATTGCGAATGCTATTGATATCGCTATCCATGCTTTCAATAAGTCTATTATTTCTTTTTTTGACGTTCTCATAATAGTAATTTATCTTTTGATTTGTTTATAAGAATTTGTTTTTTAGTTTTTCCTTGTCTCTTAGGAGTCGCACAAGTCCGGATACTAGGTAAACTGTTTCTTCCCCATGGCCCATGTTGTGTATTCCCAGTTTTTCTATCAGTATGTAAGATCCCCTGTATACTTTTGCGTAGCTTATTGTTGCGTCAAAGAAATCTTGCAGTGATTTTATCAGTGCTTCCCTTTCAACCACCCCGTTAACCCCAAGTATGTATCTGTTGAAGGGCAGTTCTGCTCCCACTATTGTATATTTGTTGTCCTGTATTTTTTGTCCTGTCTCTATCTTGTCTATTACGGATGCTATTTGGTATTTGTTTACCTTGTCAGTTCCGTTCAGGATTAGCTCCAGGTCTTTTGGCTCTACTTTGGCTTCTAGGTAATCAGGTCCTCGCTTGAAAACTACTTTTGGTTTTGTTTCTTCTTTTGCCATAACACTCCCTGACAGGTTTGCCAATGATAATTTTATTAGAAGGGTTCCCCCTAGATTAAAAAAAATGTTTTCTCTTTTTACGGATTTAAGATTGTGAAAAAAATGTGAAAGTTACCGTGCATTGGTAAAGTACAAAAGTTTGGGCTGTTAGTAGTTGCATGCTGAACACCTCGTTGCCTTAGTGCTTACACACCAACCCTATCAAACGATTGTTTTTTTCGTACCCAGCATCTCTTT
>JAZDEN010000025.1:0-6445 GCA_043808805.1 archaeon
ACGGAAAATCCCCCGAGGACATACCAGGGTCCCTTGTTCAGCGTGAGGTAGGGCTGAAACTCAACAAAATCATCACCCTTACCCCTGTACCTCAGGTCAAAACCACCACCCAGATACTTCCAGTGAAAATAGGTACAGAGGGCTTGGACAGAAAAATCCTTCCCTTCCTTGGGGAAAAACCAGTCATTCTTAAAGACAACCAGACCATCAACCTTATCTCCTTCTCCGCCATAAACGATGGAGGTTAAAGCCAGTACCAATGCTACAACCATAGCCAGGTTCCTCATACATCCTCCTTCTGCTGTTCTTGTTAGAGTTTGAAGACAACCCAGGAACCTGAGCAGGAAATTAAACCCAGATTCCTGGACACATCACGACCATCTGGATGATGTGCTGCTGTTAGGCGTTAGTAGAATCTCATTCCTGAGCATCGTCTCTAAGGACAACTGCTGACACGCTGTGCTTCAGAGAACCGCCGAGCCATTTTGTTGAATAGACCGTGTATATCAGGGTTTTTCTCTCGGCGTCGTAGTGCCTTGCAATCCTAAGCTCTTTCGAACCTATGGACTTTTCAAGGCTGAATATGTTCAGGTTAGTCTTTTTGTTCACGAGCATGTTCCTCTTTTCGTCTCTGGGAATTTTGCCCGTGAGCCTGACCGCGATGGAGTTGTTACTGGGGTCAGCAGCTGCAAAAAATTCCCCCGAGATTATGTGGGTCACATAGCATGTTATGAAAGGATTCTCGGGATCGGGAATGGCTAGGATGATTATTTTGTCATCCCCCTGGATTATCCTTTTCACAGCAGGAATCTCCCCAATCTTCTGCTGAGTGAATGCAGGACCAGGGAAAACAAGGCAGAGAAAAAGCACAAACGCAAAGAGTTTTTTCATGAGAACCTCCTTTCCTTTTCAATCGTTATCTTTGACTCGGTAAAGGTGGGAGAGAGTCAAGGGATTTCACCTTACCCTTATCAGCATAAATTACATACAATACAACATTACCCCCATTGAAGAACCTCACCACCTCTAGGAGCTCGTATTTCTCAAAAAAATCCTTATCGACCTGCCTCTTGATGGTTGCCAAAAGGGTATCGTTTGACCAAACGCTAAAGTAATTGAACCTCAAATCCATGACACTCACCCTCTCACTAACTCTCGGGGCCAGGTACAACTGATGGATGTTATTAGGAGGTCTGTCACCATCACCGCCAACAGCAAGGCCGGTCACAAAACCGAACAAGAAACCCTGAGCATTTGCTGCAATGGGAACAAAGACCATTGCCAGAATAAAAAGACAAGCCAACTTTTTCATAAGCACCTCCTCGCAATATTATTGATTGAATTTACAAAACCCGGACATGCCTGAAGTTAATCATCACTAGAAGAACTCTCGCTGTCGCTACTGGAATCAGGAGTGTCATCACTGGATTCATCGGGGAGATCGGAAGGTTCTTCCTTTTCGCTTTCAGACTCAGAGGAAGGAAGTTCTTTCTCATCCTCTTCATTATCAACTTCTGAAGTTGAAGCTTCTTCTTCATGAGCCGATTCTTCCTTACCTTCTTCTGAAGAAGGAGCCTCTTTTTCTTCTTCACTAACAGGATCATCCTTACCAACCGATGGAGCCTCCTCATAAGTCTCAGAAGCACCGGCACCACTAAATAGTCCGCCCTTGCCTGAAACCTCAGCAGAGGCCCAATCCGTGTCTTGAACATGGCCGTGACGGTCAAAAAGCAACTCATGGAGTATTATGAAATCTACCAAGTCAAACCCACTGGATCCTGAGCCACCACCATATCCAGCACCGCTGACGCTGTAGCGATGCCCTGAAGAACGGTCTGAAGTGGAGATAACTCTTCTCTTTTGAAAAGCCCTTGGACCAAGGGCAAGATATTTGTCACGGTTCTTACGATTCACAGTAAGAGTAACTGGACCGCGCTGGGAGTGGGTGATAACTAAGTCAACAGGATCCTCAAGAACTGAGTCATCAAGAGGATCATAGAGCTTTCTCTGAAGTTTTGAAGGGTCAGCGAGAACAGCATCAAGCTCAGATTTGATCGAGGAATATGTGTTGATTGAATCTCTGAGGCTTTCAACATTGCTGTCGTGAAGCGATTCATTTTCTGCAGCGCCGTCGATTCTCATGCCAGAATCCTTGACAATATACTCGACATGATAGGCCTGTGACAAAGCCTCAAGCGCAGAATACTTCTCCATAACCTGATCAAACAGCTTATTCTTTTCCTTCCTTAACTTCCTGGTCTCACCACCCATCACCCAAAGAATCACCAAAAGAACAAAGATTGCCACAACCAAAACAATCAAACCTGTGATCATGCGGCACCTCCTTAAGGGATTTACTAAATTTATTTCCAGTTGAACCTCTTCAACTCCTTGACCTCTTTCTTTTCAAGGCCTGTGACGAACTGGCTGTAACGCTCAAGCATCTCCTTTTCCTTCTCGGACTTGAGATGGAGCAGAACAAGCCCTGCACCGCCGAGAAAAAGCAGAACACCAACACTCAAACCACTTTTCTTCATATCACCCCTTCCTTTCTTGGAGCCTTCTCAACAGAGAAGAAACTCGCAATCTTTGACAACCTCCCCTCGACAAGACTCCTGCAGTCATTAGCAGGAAGAACCTGGAATGTTCTCTCTTCAGGCTTCACACCCATCTTCGTCTGGTTATACCAAGTGATGAGCATATGCCTGAACTCCCTCTCTGTATAACCCCTCCTCTTGTTAGGGCAGAGGGCATAATCAACTGCCATGAACTCACCCTCACCGAGAGTTTCCGGGTACCTCGAGCGGACATTGTTAGGCCACTCTGCCTTGGGAGGGAGAACATTACTCCTGTGGAGAGTGTGAACAAAACGAACACGACCCTGACCATAAACAATGAACAACTTGAGACAGTTGTTCATCCAGGTTGTCCCAAAAATGATTTTGTTAGTTTCCATGACGACAAACGCCTCCTTATCTCAACTCGGATTTGACGTATTCCCTGACGAGCCTCTTCAGGTCCTGGTTGAACCTTTCCTTATCAAACCTGAGGCCATCCTTCACCCGGATATCAAAATTAAGCCTGTACCTCACACTGCCATCAGCCCACGATTCAGAAACATGATAGTTGGACGACCAACCCATGTTCATCAAGAAAGGGATAAAGAAAGCTGCGAGGATACCAACAATCGCAACCACTATCAACAGCTCGAGAAGAGTGAAACCATTTCTTCTTTTCATAGGCAACCCCCTTAGATAAGTTATTTTTCTTTTGAATACTTAAGAAGCTCATCAACAAAACCACGGAGATGAGCAACCTTAATCCAGTTCCCGACAAGAGGACTATACCAATAAGTAAACTCAAACCTCTTGTTGTCAGGAGAATTGTAAACACGCTCAACCCTAAAACAATCGAAAACACCTGCAGGGACAGAAACCCTCTCTCGGGAAACAGAATAGTATGAGAGAATGTAAGCATCAAGCCATGGCTCATAATGTGGATTCTGCCACTGCATGTAATTTTTCAAAGGCCACCTAAGCTTTGGAGGGGTCATCAAAGGTGTTTCAAACTTACCATCAGACTTCTCCATGCTGAGGTAGAAAAAATCACGCGAGAAATGAAGATGATAAGGATCAAAAGGCTCGTACTTATGACTGTAGGACCTGAGGAGCACCTTGTAACTCGTCTGGCCATAAAACGTTGAGAAGCCGATAACCTCAAGGTGCTCAAAAAAGGAAACATCATTCAACTTGCCATGCCTGTAATACCAGGAATCACCCGGCTTCCACAAAGGAGGCTTATCAGCAAAGTCCTGGGCAGGCGATTGCGAAAGGGACAGCAGAATGATAAACATAGTTAAACAAAATGTTTTTTTCATGGTCTGCGGCACCTCCTCATCTTAATGTTAAAACAACGGAAAAACATGATTGACAAGCACGTAGGCGAGACCCGCAACAAGGGAAAGGTAAACCAGGAAGAGGAAAAGGTAGAGGAAAACCTTCATCAGTTTCTTAACAAAAGTTTTTGCGCTCATGTTTTTTTCCTTCACCTAAGAAGAGGGCCAGGAGACCCCACCATGAAAAAGACAAGGCCTCCTGACCGTCGTGTTTCAACTCTTCAACTTGGACGTGAACGAACCGAAAAGGCCCCCTTCAGGAACACTGCGAGGTGCACCCCCAATAGTCGCGATAATCATAGCAGGCATGCCGGCAGGCATACCACCATTACCCCTCATCAGAACATGAGCCATAAGGACTGCCCTGTCCATCTCATCCGGACTGTTATTGATCAACCTCAGAATCGAAGCAGCCTCCATGGTCCAGGTATCAAACCTTCCAGGAACCATCAATATGTTCAGTTCAGAAATTTGAGGCCTAAGCCTCTTCATCCTGGAATCAAACTCCTCATCAGACATCCTTGAGGTGTCATCAGGGATTTTCCTGTAGGGAATCAAACTGGGATTGTGAAGAATGTTGATAAGGAAGAAAGCCCTCTCATCGTCGTCCTTGACGGACTCGACTCTCTCCCTCAGCTTCGCAGCGAAGATCTCGATGTCATCATTCTGCTTCCTTGCACTTTCCGCGAAAGACTCGCAGATGGGAATATACTTCTTACTCAGAGATTTCCACTTGCTGTTAGGCATGCTCTCACCGGAAACCTCCTCCCCATCGTTGTCGAGCAATGCATAGTTCTGGACAAGATGGATGTAGAGTTTTGTCATGACAGTCTTATCCTGCGAGCCGATGAAAGCCAGCAAAGCCCTCGCCTCACCAGTCTTTGTTGTGAAATTCTTCCTCATCACCTTCTCCAAACCACTGATTGAATCGGCAAGACTAACCACCATAAGCATACTCCTTTCTTTGAAAGTGATTAAGAATTGGGCCGCAGCTCTCCGCTCTTGGCCTGATCCTACCTTCACCCCCGTGAGTTTCGGATCCTAAAGAGAGCCGCGACCCTCAAGCAACACAACCTTTTTTCTGAACCTCCTTTCTGCTAAGACTTGGTTTTTGCAGCAGCCACCCACACCAAAAGAACGGCCACGCAAACCACCAGGAAAATGAACATGTCCCTAATCGTTAACACGAGCCAACTGGAGAGAAACATCTTTGTCACAAAAACACCAAGGATAAAACCAAGAAAGAGATAGAATTTTTTACCCATAAAAAACTCCTTTCCCCGGATTTACTGGACTTAAGCAATCATTCAGACCAATCCACAACGATTACTTTTGTTGGAGGGGTCTTGAGATAATCTTCCTGGATTCTCTCCTTAAGGTTGGACAGACCTTGACTCAACTTAACCCTTGTGTTGGAATACTCCTCCAGTGGGACCTCGAACTTATTCTTCTGTTCCTCGCACCACGCTTTAAGTTCACGCGGTGTTTTCAACTCTGGATACATACCCTGCTTCCAGAAGGGATGAATAAGAGAAAAAGCCTTAGCGATATGAGAGCCGGTAGGTGCTGGCTCATATGCGAGACTTATCACATCCTCAACATACAAGCCCTTTGCATTCTCACACCTCCAGAGCTGCAACTTACCAGGAAGAGTTTCTTTCCCCTTGGTCCCGGAAAGCTTCAGGGTAGGCTCATCCCAAAAATCCAGAATCTTAAAAATCACACCTGCGATACGCGAGATCTCACCTGTGAACCTAGTACCTCCAGCAACACCCATAATACCCATATAAGACAGGGCTCTCTGGAGAACCTCAAGGTCAGAACCGACGAACAACTTTCGATCCTCATCTGTGGCACTCTTATGGCAGTGATCTACGAGGGACCAGCCGATCTTCTCAACGCTCTCAGAATCCAAATCCCCTGTCGGGATGATCTTAACCATGTTGAGACCGTTGGCATCCAGCATATTCCTGATAAAGATGGACCCTTTGGAGAGATCACCAGAATCAATCCTCACCGCCTTCAAAGCTTCCTTCCTCTTCGGAGAACTCAGAGCTGCTTCGATAACATGAATCATTCCCAGTTTCAATGAGATTGTATCGACCAAACAAACCGTCCCGTTCGGATGAGCGTCAAGCCAGTGCTCAAAGAAAATCCTCTGGCCATGCTTCAGATTACCTTCCTCATCGTACCAGGACTTTGGAATGTTGTAACCGTTCTTGATGACCTTTGCGACTAGGGCCATGAAAACCTGAACAAGATAATGGGCCATGGTGCCTACAGAAGGAATAGCATACAAGAAGGCTGCCTCCATATTGCTCGTGTCATCACAACCCCCAATGTACAGGTACTTCGAAGCCTCAACAGCCCGGTCCAAGTCACCCGACCTCCTCAATGAAAAATCCGAGACAAAAATGTTCTTACCCACAACGTTCTTCATCTTCATCGCCAAATAGGCAAGGGTCATCGGCATGTCAAAAGTGTATTCGAACACAACCTCAAACATCTGGGTCATGGCGAAGGGGCCGGTGACGAGAGCTATCGGCTCAT
>JAZDEN010000026.1:0-8265 GCA_043808805.1 archaeon
TGTCTTTCAACGGCTGTTGGTCTGTTGCCTGTTTGGACGGGTGTTGGTAGAAATCACATGATGGGCTGTTTGATCCTGCCGGTTATTTTCTTTTTTTTGCTTTAGGTGTTTGTTTGTTTGATTGTTTGTTTGGCTCTTCGATTACCAACGGCCCTATGTATCCGCATTTCTTGCATATGTATTTGCCGAATTGCCCTCCCATGTATGTTGTTATTTCTTCAGATTTGCATACCGGGCATTTTAGAACCATTCTGTTTCATTATCTTGTCTCTTATGTATTTAAATTCTTCCATGGTTATCATGAAGTGTGATGGCACCAGTATATTTTCTGGTGTGTCTATTGGCCTTATGTCGTTGCAGTCCATTCTTGTGTACATCAGCATTGTTCCGTAGCCGGTCCTCATCGCATCCTCGCACTGTCTTCTCAGTTCTTCTGGGAAGTGCCTGTATCTCTGTTGTGATGCGAGGCTGTATGTTCCTTTTGCATGGAAGTCCTGTGCTAGTGAGTCCAGTTCTTCTTGTAGGTGCCTTTGATAGTTCCCGTTAAGGCGCGGCAGTCTCTGTATGTCTGATATGTCCACTAGTCCGATGTCGAGTATTCCGTTTTCTGTTGAGTGTAGCACGAAGTTCCCTAGATGGTTGTTTGTGTTCTTGAGGTCTTTTCCCCATACGAAGTCATGTAGGTTCATTGCGGCTTTGCAGTATCCTGCCCTGAATGCCAGTGTTAATAGTAAGTTGTCCCTTTCTGCTTTCAATGATCCGTTTAATTCTTTTTTTGTTAGGTGGTATATTGCTTCGTCCAGTCTTGTGTCCGCTTCTATCCCCAGTGCGGATACGAAGTGATGGCCGTCGTTTATTATCATATTGAAGAGTTCGTTTTTTATGAAATTGTCATACCTTTCCATCTCCCTTTTCATCCCTCTGGTGTCGTATTCTCCTACTTTTTGTGTGTGTATCGATTTTCTTGGGAGTTTGAATCCTCTCATGAATTCTTCCATGGTGATTTTAAGTGGGTAGAAGTGTGTTTCGATGTATTTTGGCATTATCTGTAGGTGGGGGAATCCTTCATATGTTAGCCCTATGGCGTTTACCTGTTCTGCTATCGCAGCTGTCAGGTCGCACAGTCCTCTGTCTTTGGGTTCTCCGACTAGTGTTCCTAGGCATATCCCTTTTAGTTTGATGTATTTTCCGTTTTTGTCTTTTACTATCCCGCTTCTGTATCCTGATGTCAGTCCTTCCCTGCTTGTTTCTGTTGGCAGTTCTAGTCCTGTTGCCTTTTCTTTTGTTCTGCTGTGTATGAACCAGGCTCTCGGTTGCCAGTTTCCGCTTCTTATTTTTACCATCCTTATCTTGTTTCTCGGGAAGAATAAGGGATCGTCTTTCTGCTTCCTTCCGTAGCCGTTTCCTGATTTTCTTATGAAGGACTGCCTCATTATATCTTCTACTGCTTCTTCTAGTCTTTCCATGTTTGAACCCTTTTCAGGATTGATTTATAAATTTATTGATTTAGAATTAGAACCATTTCCCGAGTCCTTCTTGTTTATCCAGTTCCTTGCCAAATACGCTGTCTATCCTGTTTTTTGTCAGTTCTATTGTTTGTTTCAAATATGCTGGCAGGGCGTATTTTTCTGCTAGGAACAATGATGGTGCCATGTATTTTATTATGCTTCCTTGTGATATTGTGAACAGTATTCTTCCTCCGCATTTGCATCTTCCCATCAAGGGGGGTCTTCTGAATTTTGTGTTGCAGTCTACGCATCTGAATTCCTGCATTGAGAATTTCCTTAAATTCCCTCTTATGTCTCTTAATAGGTGTTTCTCTATTACCAGTCTTGCCACGTCTGCTTCGTCCACTGCCCTTATTCTTTCTGCCAGTTGAACCTGTTTCATGATCTTGTCCAGCATTGTTGGTATGTTTTTGTATGCGCTTCTCCTTACCCCGTCGTTTATGTCTGTTGTGTCGTGTGTGAAGCCGAAATCATAGTATTGTTTTTCTGTTCCCAGTCTTTTTTTCAGCTGTTCTAGGGGGTGTGCCATCTCCCAAGGGTATCTGTATTCCTCTGCTGCCTCGTACAGTTCCAGTGGGTATTGGTATACTACTTCCATGTCAAATACCATGTCATCCACTTCTGCTGGTGTTATTTTTGATGTTAATACTAATGGTGCATCCTGTATCGCACCCCTATGTGAGGGTAGGTATTGTCTTGAGAAGTTTATCAGCGCGTCTAAGAGTAGTATTACGCAGGCCTCATCTCCGTCCGCATCCCTTCTCATGAGGCTGTGGTATAGTGGGTGGGCCATGAATCCCTGTGTTTTTGAGAATCCTATTATCCTTGCTATTACCCCTGCTGACGTGTGCGGGCTCATCCCCAGTACTAGATGCCCTACTAGGTCTTTTTCATTTTTTAGGTTATAGAATTTTTTCATGCCATACAGTCTTAACAGCATTTCATCAACGAATTTTGACACCCTGAACAGTACCTTGTCTGCTCCTTCTTCGGGTCCTTCTGGGAATCCCGGTAATATAACATCCTGTGGTACTAGTTCTAGTATCTGCTCGTCATTCTCTAGTTTCTTTCCGTATATGTCTGTTTCATACCCTAACTCTCTTAGTTTTGTTACGCTTGTTCCTATTTCTTTTGGCTTGAAGTGTGTCAGTACAGTCTCTGTCATGTCATATCTTGTTGTTCCGTCTTTGTTCACGTATACCCGGTTCATTGATCTGAGTAACCCTTTGACTAGGTTTTCGGGTATATGTTCCTTGTTTGATGTCCCCCTTACTCCTTTGATTACTTCCGGCAGGTTTTTGCTTTTTATTTTGCTTAGTGCTTTGTTGAAGTAGTGTTGTATGTCTATCTCTTGTGTTTTGTAGCTCTGGTTCTTTCCGTGTTCTTTGCATTCCTGGGTTTCATAATCTTTTTTGCATTTTGAGCAGTAGTATGATTTCTTGGTTTTCTCTCCGCATTCCTCACATACCTTGTATATTGTTTTTCTGTTGCATTTCTCGCATTTGCGTATCGGGAAGTCTCCTGTTATCTTTCCTTTCTCGAGTGCTGTTTTGAAGTTTCTCATCTTTCCGCCTTCCTGTCCTACCGGGAACAGTGCCTGCGGGCTTCCGTCCAGCTCTCTTTGTTTTGCTTTTTCAGGTCTTCCCATTCTTGCGCCTATGAATGTTCCTGATTTGTCTCTTATTGTCATTCCGGATATCGCATTTACTATGTCAAGTGCGTTTTCTGAGGTTAACCCACTTATTTTTTGCACCACTTCATCTACGTTTGAGAATTCATCTAATCCCATTGTGGCTAGTAAGGCTGTTGCATCATCGTCTTCTATTGTTATGTTTTCTTTTGCTGTTACTTTGTGTGGCAGCCCTATCAGTTCCAGTGCACGTTTTGGGTCAGCGCCTTCCAGGTCGCTGCTTACGTCGTATACATAGGGTAGAGTTATCTTGTCTTTTTCTATCTTGCCTTGTTTGATCCAATTCAGTATGCTTACTAGTTGTTTTTTGCTTATGTCTTTCCAGTGGTATGTATATCTTGGGTGTAATGGCACTTTGTTTTGTTTTGCTATCTTTATTGATTCTTCTGCTCCGTTGACTTCTTTGTTTATCCCTGCTTTTTCCAGTTCTCTCTGGTACCATTCCTCGTTGTAGCCGCAAGGTACTAGTCTGTGTGCCCTGTTGAAGAAGTCCCCGTAATTTATGAGTATATCCCCTAGGAATATTATCTCTTCTATGTCTTTGACATGTTTTCTTGCTTTTTCTTCTGTTTCGAGTAACATTACTGTTCCGTTTTTCAGCTTTACTATCGGCCCTTCTATAGTGTCGCATACTGCCACAGATGTTGCTTTTCCTGGCCTTTCCGTCTTCATCTGTGTTCCTATTGCTATGAAGTCGTTCATTGCTATCATGCTTGCTGGGTGTATTGCATCAGAACTAAAACCTGAGTTTCTCCCCCTTCCGTATCTTAACCTGAATCCCCCTGTTCTCAGTGGGTGTGTTAGTACCGGTCTCCCCCCTACTAGGTCGTGTATGAATGTGTAGTCTGGTTTTATCTTCTCTTGTGTTGCCGTTTCTCCCTTTGCCTTGCTTTTTTTCTGTATCTCAAGGAATTCGTCTAGGAAGTCCCATTGGCCCATGTCGAAGTCTTTTCCCCATTTTTTCAGTTGTGCGTTTACCTTCTTTGCTTTTTGACATAGGCATTCTGCTAGCACGAGGCATGGTCCATTCCTTATTATGTTGGTTTCTATTCTTTTCAGGTCCTTGTAGTTGCTTACCTCATATTTTTCTGATGGGTCCCCATCAATCTGTACTGGTAGGTTCCTTAGCATGTAGTCTAGTTCTGGTTCGCTTGGGTAGTACTGCAGGTTTGTGACCCTATCATGGTAATCATATACTTCTGTTATGTTTCTTCTGACTTCTTCTTCTGTTATATCGTATGGTGCATAACCCATATTTTTTCTTACGTAGTCTGCTATTAGCACGGATACCGATGCTCCTGTCCCTCCTGCGCTTCTTACGGGTCCCGAGTACATCAGTACAAAGTATTTTTTTCCGTCTCTTGTGTTTCTTATTTTCAGTTCCACAAATCCTTCTAGTGGTGATGCTACCACCCCTACTGTTACGTAAGCAAACCCCACTCTTATGCCTGTTTCCATGGCTTCTCGTTCGTCTTTGAATTTGCAGAATTTCTGTTGTGCTACTTCGAGTGATACTGTTAATGCCACTCTCCAGTCTAGGGCGCTGTATTGTTTTTCTAGTTCCTGTATCCTTGCTACTACTCCTGATCCTTTTATTTGAGGTGTTGCTGCGCTGATGAGGCCTTCTACCCTTTCTGCCATGTTTGCTGCCAGTGGTATGTCCACGTGGTCTTCTGGGTCATAGCCCTTGCTTCTAGCCTCTTCCGCTACCTCGTAGCATTTTGCCAGCTGTTTGTCTAGATTTTCGAAATATTTTTCTATGACTGAAGCCATAAAGAATGTTTGCCCCCTTCTTTTGATGATGATTCTCTTTATGTTTTTATTGTTTTTGGTTTTTGAGAATACTATTTGCTGTTCGGTGTTCAAAATTTGTATTTTTTGTGGATCCTTGAAGTGTATATTATAATGTATATTTTAGCTTGAGAATTTCAGCATTTTTATTTCTCTTGTTTTTAGGTTCACGATTGGCACTCTTGATGGTTCTGGGTGGTGTCCTACTTTTTCCTGGAATGCTGTTTTTGATTGCCAGCAGCTTGAGCATACCATTGTTATGTTGTTGTAGTTGCCTATTGCTGCCCTGTGGATGTGTCCTGTTATGAAGAAGTCTGGTGCTTTGTTTATCACCATCACGTCTTTTGAGTCGGGTACGTATAGTGTTGATGCGTGTGTCGGTGCGAGGTGCCTCTTCTGCAGTAGGAATCTCATTATTAGTTCCGGCTTGTCATACCCTCCCCCCATTCTTATGTAGTCCACGTTGCTCGCATAATAGTCAAAGCTGTAGCCATGGTACATTAGCACGTCAAATCCTGGAAAGTCTTTTGATGAGTGTATGTTGATCAGTGCTGGGTTGCTTACCATCATTACATTGGGTATTTTTAGCAGGTCTGGTGCCATGTCTTCCCCTAATGCAGGTTGGGGTTCTGAGATTCTTAGTGCGTCGTGGTTTCCCGGGCATACCACTATTTTGATGTCTTTTCTTATCAGTCCTATCAGCTCTGCTGCCTTCTCGTATTGTTTCCTTATGTCTTTTATGGCGAGTTCTTTGTCTTGTTCTGGGTAAATCCCTACTCCGTCTACTATGTCCCCTACTATGAACATGTATTTTGTTTTTTTTGCCACTTCTTTTTGTTCTTTGCTTCCGCTTTTGCAGTTGATCCAGTCTACAAATCTCATGAAGTCTTTTGCTAGGAATAGGTTGCTCCCTATGTGTAGGTCTGATAGGAATATGGCATATGCTTCTTCTGGTGCTTTTTTTTTCTCTTTTGTTAGTGGGATGTCTGGTACTAGTATTTCGTTGGCGAATATTACCTGTCCGCTTAGTCCTCCTTTTATTCCTATTACCTCGTCTTCTACTAGGTTTTTTGCGAAGTTTACTAGTTCTGGTTTGTTTTTGTTTACTATTACTGTTATCTGTCCTGTTGGGTCTTCTATTGTTAGTGAGATGCTGCCGTTTTTTGTTGTTCTTTTTTCCATTATTATGCCTATGACTTCTGCTCTGGGTACTTTTGTTTTTCCTGTTAGCCGGTTTATTGATACTGTGTTCTGCAGGTCGCTTCTGTTCATCAGTATTTCTTTTAGGGAGTTGTATCTTGATTTGAAGTATGTCACAAAATCTTGGACTTCTCTTTTCTTTGCACCTTCTTTGTATGATTCCAGTACTATTACGTTGTATTCTATCCCTTCTCCGTTTGTTAGTTCTACTTCTTCTTCTGGTTTTTTTATCTCTTCGAGTATGGTGTCTAGTTTTTCTTTTGTCTCGCCGTCTATGTTGTAGCCCATTAGGTCCAGGAATGTCTCGTATACCTTGCCGTTCTTTCCCTTTTCCATAAGGGCTCTTGATTTTTCGAATTCGTTCCAGTTTATTACCTCTAGTGGTTTTCTTGTTTTGTTTATTATTCTGTGTATGTCCTTGTTTATTACTATGGGTTTTGTTGCTGTTCTTATTTTTTTGTCGAGGTCTTGCAAGAATTTATCGTCGACCTCTTCTTCCATCATGTCCGGGCTGATGAGGTAGCCTTGTTCTAGAAAGTTTTTTACGGTTTCATTGTTCATCATAGGTTGAGGCCCTCTTTTAGCATTTTGGTCATTTCTTCCATCGTTGTCTGTGCGTGATCAAAGCCTATTTCTGTTGTCCTGCCGCCTCTTCCTTTTGATATTACTCTTGTGTGTATTATTCCTAGCATGTCCATTTCGTTTATTATGTCAAGAACTCTTCTTGGTGTTAGTGGGTTGACCCCTGCTTTTGTGCTGTATTTTTTATATATGTCATATACGTCTCCTGTGCATATCTTGTCTCCGTTTCCGTTTATTTTTTCATGTAGTTCCATTATTGATTGTAATACCACTTTGAATTGTTTTGGGCTCGTTTTTACTGCTTGTGTTATCCTGTCCTGGTCTATTTTTTCTTGTGCCATGTCCAGGTGTTTTATCATTACCTTTTCTTGTTTGTTTCTTTCCGCTAACTCACCAGCTACTCTTAGAAGTTCTATTGCCCTTCTTGCATCTCCGTGTTCTCTTGCCGCGTATGCTGCGCATTTTTCTATCAGCCCTTCTTCTACTGCATCATCTCTTAAGCTCATCTTTGCTCTTTTCCTCAGTATGTCTTGTAATTGCACCGCATTGTATGGTTCGAATAATACTTCTTCTTCTGATAGTGAGCTTTTTACTCTTGGATCTAGGTTGTTTGTGAATTTGAGGTCGTTTGATATTCCTATTATGCTTAACTGGCTGTGTTTCAATTCTGTATTTAACCTTGTTAACGAGTATAGTACTGGATCTTCTATTTTTAGTACTAGTTGGTCTATTTCGTCTAAAATTAGTATTAGTAGTGTTTTTTGTTGTTCTAGTATTTTTAGGAATAAATCATATACGTCTTTTGTTGGCAGTCCTGTTGTTGGTACTGTTCCACCCATCTCCCTTATTATTTGTGCTATTAGCCTGTATTCTGTGTCTGCTACCCTTTGTAGTTTGCAGTTGAGGTATACTATTTTTAGTGATACCCCCTTCTTCTTTGCCAGTTCTTCCATCTCTCTTGTTACGTATTTTATTACTACTGTTTTTCCTGTTCCTGTTTTTCCATATATGAACAGGTTTGATGGTTTTTCTTTTCTTAGTGATGGTGCTAGTATGCTTGCTACCTCTTCCATCTGTTTTTTTCTGTGGGGTATCTCTTTTGGTACGTATGTTGGTTGTAGGTATTGTTTGTCTAGGAATAATGGTTTTCTATTGAGGTAATCTTCAAAGAATTTACTTAGACCTTTTTCTCCCATCTATTTTTCCCCCGAAAATGTTTTTATAAAAATATGTTCAGCTGAACTTGAAAATATGTATGTTGTATTTAAACATTCTCTTTTTTCATAATATATCCCTCACCCCTTAAATTCCATTGCAATTGTCTTATCACAAGTTTTTCGTTTTTTGTCATGTTATCATTTAATAATAACTAAATTTGTGAAAAATTGACTCCTTCTCTTCCTATGGAACTTTTAGCTAGTAACAACAAACTTTTACTATAATATATAAAATATAAAACATATATTATACTATAACACGGAAATATTTATATAA
>JAZDEN010000027.1:0-4197 GCA_043808805.1 archaeon
ATTAAATGAAGTTTTGAAGATGATTCCTGATCCTCAGAGGATCTCAGATTCATGTTTTGAGGGCGCAAATATCGTTCTCTACACAAAGGACAGGGGTTTCTTTTTGAATAATAATGGCACTATAGTCAACATAGTTAATACTATAAAGAAGAGGGTTGAGCTCAGGCCTGACCCTGCTATTACGATGGATCAGGAGGATGCTGAGAAGATTATCAGGGGTCTTATACCTGCTGAGGCAGGTCTTTCCAACGTTATCTTTGACCCTCAGAGGTCTCGTGTTATCGTTGAGGCTGATAAGCCTGGGCTTGCAATTGGTAAGCAGGGTGAGATTCTTAAGGAGATTAAGCAGAAGACATTTTGGGTTCCTCTTATTATGAGGACTCCTGCTATCCGTTCTAAGCTTATTGAGAACATAAGGTATGTTCTTTATGAGAACAACGATTTCCGTAGGAAGTTCTTGCATAAGGTTGGTAAGAGGATTTATGGTGGCTGGACTAAGGAGCGTAGGAACGAATGGATTCGTGTTACCATTCTAGGTGCCGGCCGTGAAGTAGGTAGGAGTTGTTTGTTGTTGCAGACCCCTGAGTCTAGGGTTTTGCTTGATTGCGGTATCAACGTCGCTGCTCCCAATGATTCGTCTGCTTTCCCGATGTTTGATTGTCCTGATTTTAAGCTTGATGAGCTGGATGCTGTTATTGTGACCCACGCTCACCTGGACCACTGTGGTATCATACCTTATTTGTATAAGATGGGTTACGATGGTCCTGTTTATTGCACTGCTCCTACTCGTGATGTTGCTGCCTTGTTGCAGCTTGATCTTATTGGTATTGCTCAGAAGGAGGGTGAGAAGCCTCTTTATACGAGCAGTGATGTTAAGGAGATGGTTAAGCATGCCATCTGTTTGGAGTATGATGAGGTTACTGACATCACTCCTGATGTTCGTCTGACTTTTGTTAATTCAGGTCACGCCTTGGGTGCTGCTATGGCCCATCTTCACATAGGTAATGGCCTGCATAATCTCTTGTATACTGGTGATTTCAACTATGAGACCTCGAACCTTCTTGCGGCTGCGGTCACGAAATACCCTAGGCTGGAGACTGTTATTATGGAGTCGACTTACGGTGGTAAGGATGATGATCTCGCCTCTAGGAAGGAGTGTGAGAAGTATCTCATGGATGTTGTTAAGGAGACAGTGGGCAAGGGTGCTAAGGTTCTGATGCCTGTCCTCGGTGTTGGTCGTTCTCAGGAGGTTATGATTATTCTTGAGAGGGCTATGAGGGAGGGCCTGCTTGATAAGATTCCTATTTACGTTCAGGGTATGGTTTGGGATGTTACTGCTATCCACACGACTTATCCTGATTTTTTCAACAATAAGGTTAGGAGGACTATTTTCCACAAGGATCATAATCCTTTCCTTTCTGATGTTTTCAAGCAGGTTGCAGGTTATAACGAGATGATGGAAGTCATCGGGGAGAAAGGCCCGTGCATTATTGTTGCGACTTCGGGTATGATGCAGGGCGGTCCTTCTGTTGAGTACTTCAAGCATCTTGCTGACAATCCTGACAACGCTCTTATCCTTACCTGTTATCAGGGTGAAGGTTCTCTTGGTAGGAGGATTCAGAGCGGTGAGAAGGTTATTTCTTTCCCCAAGGGTGAGAAGTCTGAGGACATTCCTGTTAGGATGTCCGTGCATACGATTTCAGGTTTTTCAGGTCACTCCTCGAGGAAGCAGCTTATGCAGTTTGTTTACAATCTTGATCCTAAGCCTAAGCGTATAATAGTTAATCACGGGGAGAGCTCGAAGTGTTTGGACCTTGCAAGTTCTTTGCATAAGATCCATAAGGTTGAGACCTCTGCTCCTAGGAACTTAGAAGCGATTAGGCTGAAGTAGTTTTTTCTCTTTTTAGTGTGTATTTGCTTTTCTGTCCCTGTCTTATTACTATTATTTCTCCTTTAGTTAATGGTTCGTAGCTTAGGTGGTAGTGTTGGTGTGGTTTTTCAGGTCCCATGCATATGCAGCTTACTGCCCTGACCCTGGCTGGTGTTTCTTTCTTCCCTTCTATGAGGTAGAATTTCCTGTCTATTTCTGGGAACATCCTCAGGCTGTCTTTCTCTATTAGTATGTAACCTTCATTTGACTCTTCGCTGCTTATCTTTCTCCTGTATTCTGGCATTCACATCGCCTCCAGTCTTTTTATTCTTTCTTCTATCGGTGGGTGTGTGCTGAATAGGTTGTTCATGAATCCCTTTATGTTTCTTAACGGGTTTGCTATGTACAAATGAGCTGTTGCTTTGTTTGCCGAATCCACCAACGGGTCTTTGTCGTTCTTTATCTTTTTCAGTGCATCAGCCAGTCCTTGTGGGTATCTTGTTATTAATGCTCCGTCGGCATCCGCGAGGTATTCTCTTTTTCTGCTTATTGCAAGCTGCATCATCTTTGCTACTATCGGTGCCAGTATTGCCAGTGCTAACCCTACAAGTATGAATATGATTGTTATGTTGCCTCCCTCTCTCCTGTCGTCCCTTCTTCCTGCTCCGTATATGAAACTTCTGAGTATTATGTCGCTCAGTAGTACCGTTACCCCTATGAGTACTGCTGTTAGCATCATGAGTCTTATGTCAAAGTTTTTTATGTGGCTCATCTCGTGGCCTATTACACCTTCAAGTTCCTGCCTGTTCAGTTTCTGCACAGCCCCTTTTGTCACTGTTATCGACGCGTGTTTTGGGTCTCTTCCTGTTGCGAATGCGTTTATTGCCGTGTCGTCTATGACGTAGATCTTTGGCATCGGTGTTCCTGCTGCTATTGCCAGTCCTTCTACTGTGTTGTATAGGTGTGGGTAGTCTTTCTTCTCTACGGGTCTTGCGTGGCTTACGGCAAGTATCATCCTATCCCCTGAATAGTAGCTTATCAGGAAGTACACTATCGAAAATAAGAATGCGAGTATGGCACCAAAATATATGTTGTTGAAGTACAACCCGAAGACGAGCCCTAGTGCTATTACGAGTATGAAGAATACAAAAATGAGGAAGTAGCTCTTCCTCTTGTTGCTTGCTATCTCCTCATATATCATCTTAAAATTCTACTTTGACCGATTCCCTTTCTCTGCCTTCTGTTTTGAAGAACTCTCTCACTTTGAAGTTCAGCATGTTGGCGAAGATGTTTGTCGGGAAAACCTTTATCTTCTCGTTGAAGATCATTACGCTGTCGTTGTAGAATTGTCTTGAGTACGCTATCTTGTTTTCTGTTCCGCTAAGCTCTTCCTGCAGCATCATGAAGTTTTCGTTGGCTTTCAGGTTGGGGTAGTTCTCGGCTACGGCAAATATCGTTTTCAGTGCGTCTGTTATCATGTTTGATTGTTTTGCTTTCTCTGGCAATGTCTTTGCGTTCATCATTGCGCTTCTTGCCTTTGTTATGTTTTCGAGAACTTCCTTCTCGTGCTTCATGTAACCCTTGACCGTGTTTACCAGGTTTGGTATCAGGTCAAACCTTCTTTTCAGCTGCACGTCGATCTGTGACCATGCGTTGTCTATCCTTACGTTTAGTCTCACCAAGCTGTTATACACATATATCAGATATAACAGTATGATGCCCACTACCGCTATTAGGACTATCAGCCATGTTTGCATCTTATAACCCCCTTGTGTTTATACCCTTTCTCTTGTATTTCTTGTATTTAAAAGTTTTGTGAAAGTTATTTTTTGACCAGTTTTACCACTGTTATTTCGTTTCTCGTACCTACTCTCATGGGTGGCCCCCAGGTTCCTGTCCCCTGCGTAACGTACATGTATGTTCCGTTGTACTCAAACATGCCCACGTTCCTCCTGTACACTATCTTTGAGAGCAGTGTGAATGGCATTATCTGTCCGTGGTGCGTGTGCCCTGACAGCTGCAGGTTTATCCCTGCCTCGTTTGCCTCTTCGAGTCCGCCTGGCGGGTGGAACATGAGGATTGATGGCTTGTTCCTGTCTATTTTCATAGTCTTTATGACGTCGTTTTTGTTCGTTAATTCTCTTGTCGGGTTGTCTATTCCGACTATCTGTACTCCATCGTATTCTGCAACCTCGTTTCTCAGTATCTGCACTTTTGTTTTTTTAAGCTGGGCAAGCACTTCCTCAACCCCCTGGAATTGTTCGTGGTTTCCTGTTGTGAAGAATGTTTTTGCTTTTATGTTGTCCAGGTTCGTTATTGCCTCTTCG
>JAZDEN010000028.1:0-15864 GCA_043808805.1 archaeon
GGGATAACTGAAAAACAGGCCGCGCAGACATTAGCCGAACAAGAAGCACAAAAGAAACCAACCCCTGAAACCAAAAAAACAGGAAAAACAGTTGCAGAAGCATACCAAGACAGGGGAGAAGAGCTGTGGGACTCCCTGAGAAGAGGAGGGATACAAAAAGGCCAATTCACAACAGACGACTATTTCCTGCCAGGAGGATACAAAGACGGAGTAACATACCTACAGCCAGCACCTGGAAGGGGCGGAGTAAGCATGATAAGAAACGCGGACTTCATGGTAGAACCGATAAAAGACCGGGCTGGAAAGATAACAGGGTATAAAAACGTAGACGGTGGAATGGAATTCAAAGTAATAGACGGAAACAAAGTAAAACTCGTAAAATGATAATTCTTTAAGAATCAAACGAAAGCTTTAATAACAAAAATGGACCATTAAAAAGTATGCCAAAAACAAAGGAACAAAAAAAGAAGGATATCGAAGAAGGAGACGTAGAAGAGGACATATACAGCGAAGAAGGCAGAGAAGAGCTGATGGACGAGGAAGACGAGATAACAGACGAAGACGAAGGATTCATGAAAGGTTACGAAGAGGGAGCAAAATCAGCCAAATGCCCAGTATGCGGCGAAGTCATAGAATACGACTTCGTTGAAAGAGAAATAGACGATGACATATATAGATTCTGCTCAGAAGAACACGCAGACCTCTACATGAAGAAAATAGAGAAAAAGAGAAAACACAGAAGGACCTAGAAAAATTTAGACAACTTAACCTGTTTCTTTATATTGTTCAATATTTTACTCGAAGAAAAAATATAGCTTAGATCATAGTTGAACTTCTCCCTTGTAAGATTATAAGCATAAGTAAGCATGGCCTCCTTAGAATCAAAAAGAACAGGGGACGAAGACAGGGATTTCCTTGTCGCTTCCCTTACTACCCAAACCCCTAAAGGAACTACATATTCACCTGTAATGAACCTGATGGAAAGAACAGACGCCTGACGCCTCATCGAAGAAAGCCTCTCAAGGACAGGAAGACGATTAGCATAATAACCACCAGCACACTCCTCAGCATAATTCTTCCTACCATCATAAGGCTCATAGTCAGTAGACCACTGAACCTCGGCAGAGGTATTCCACGAAGACTTAGGAAGATAATTCTCAAACAACTCATAAGACCAGATATCAGAGAAGAAAAGGACAAGAAAATAATTACCTAAGTAACCACCAAAATAAGCCTGATAAGGAGCAGGGTTAAAATCCTTAACCTGAGAAACAAGATTCTTGCCAAGAGCATCATCAATCGCCGTAATAGACCACCTAGTTGGGACCAACCTCCTGTTCTTCTTCATACCGATGTTACCAACAGACATAAGCCTGGAAAGAAAATTCTCATCAAAATCATTCTTGCTAAGATAAAGAACAGCATCATTGGCCTTAAGGTCAGAATCAGAAACAACCTTCTCAACCTTCTGATGAACCCTAGGATTAGAAGTCACACGAACCTTTTCAATTTGGGCATTAGGACCCATGGGGGCTGTGACATCATTAACATTCATGAAAAACCTCGGCTTCTTCTTAAGATTAATCTCCATGTCAACAGGCGTCGAAGCCATACCAACCTCCTGAGCAATGTCAAGAAACTTGCTACGCTGCCTGATGTTGATGTTAAAACGCGAATTAACAAGAGAAGAACGCAAGTCAACAATCTCAGGAATCTTGTAATCGGTAGAAGACCAATGCTTAGGAGCATCATAACGCCAGGCATCATCAGCAGTGTAAGGAGGTGAGAGAATACCAACATTAAGGAAAGGATAGCCAACATGACCAACAAAGGGAGAGGGAGAAGAACCATAAAAATCCTTATCAACAAGCTTCTCAACACGGAACTTAGCCTCAGACTTGGAAATAATAGGACAGAAGGAACGGCCACACATACGCCTACCCTTACATTTCACGCAAAGAATTTTCATACTAACCAGATGTTTTAAACATATAAAAGTTTTATGTTGAACAAAAACAACAAAAAGCTTATAATATTAAAAAACAGCGAAAACAAGAGAAATGCTGAACAAAAAGATAACATTACTAATTCTAGCTTTCCTGATACTAACAACTCTGGCTGCCGCAAAATCATACACTCTGGAAAAGGCAAAAATAGACATGGTAGTCAATGATGACGGAAGTGTTTCTGTAAAAGAACACATAACATTCAACTTTGACGGACCATTCACATTCGCATACAGGGACGTGGAATACGATGACGAGGCCATAGAAGAGATCAACGTGTATGAATACACAGTAAAAGGCGGCTATACACCAATAAGATACGAGACATCAAACGGCAATCCAACAAGAGTCACGTGGTACTACACAGCAAACAACGAACAGAAAACATTCATGATAAGCTACAAACTTAAATACGCGTTAAAAGTATATAACGATGTCTCTGAATTCTACTGGAAAATCTGGGGAAGTGGGTGGGATTTGCCACTAAAAGAGATAGAGGGAACATTCCAACTCCCAAAAGAGGTTCAAGACCCAAAAGAAGTCTACACATGGGGACACCCACAACTAGAAGGGAAGATAGCAATACTGGAAAACAAAGAGGTAATATTCCAGGCATTTGACATACCAAGAAGACAATGGGTAGAACTAAGGGTTGCATTCCCATCATCACTACTACAAAACCCGTACAACGCAGAGAGAATAAACTCAGAAAGACTCGAAGAGATAATAAAAGAGGAAAACCAATACCAATTCTCAGGAACATCAACAAAAAAATTCAACCTAGCACTATTCCTAGCACCATTCGCACTTGTGATACTAGTATTCATAACACTCTACATAATAAAAGGAAGAGAATACAAAATACAGGGATACAACGCAGAATACGAAAGAGAAGTGCCATACAACTACTCACCAGCCATAGTAAGCTCACTGATGGAACAACAGATGAAAAAACCATCCGCAAGAGACTTTGTAGCAGTAATGTTAGACCTATGCCTCAAAGGTTACCTCAAATTAGAGATTCTAAAGAAAAAGAAAACATGGGGAGTATTCGGACCAGACAAGGACTACAACATAATACTGCGGAAGAAAGACGCATCAAAGCTCACAAAACAGGAAAAAATGGTACTGGAGATACTCAAACACTACATGGAAGGCAACTCAATAAAATTCTCAGACCTGAGAATGCAAGTATTAGGATTAGGAGGCAAGGACAAGGGACTGATAAGACTGGAAGCACTCAAAGAAAAAACATACTTCAGGAAAAAATTCATGGAATGGCAGAAACAGGTAAAAAAAGAAGCAGAAGAGGCAGGATTCTTCGAGAAAAACAACGCATCACTATGGTTCAACATAACATGCGCAGCAATAGCATTCCTAGGCATACTACTAATACTATTCACAAAAAACCCATCATTCGTAGGATGGTTCATCAGCTCATTCGTAGGACTATTCGCAAACAACGTAATATTCAAGAATGCGTTGCCAAAAAGAACACAGAAAGGGGTACTTCACTATGAAAGGTGGATGAACCTCAAGAAATACCTGAAAGACTTCAGCCTAATAAAAGAAAGACCGCCAGAATCAATAGTGCTCTGGGAACAATTCTTGGTCTACGGGATAACACTAGGCGTATCAAAAGAAGTGCAGAAAGCAATGAACATAATAATACCAGACCAGAACGTAAGGTCAGGAATATTCATAGGAGGAGTGAACTACCACACATTCGACGTAAATGGTTTTGCAGCAGGAGCACACAGCTTCAGCTCAGCATTCGCATCAGCCTCATCAACAGGCGGATCAGGAGGATTCGGCGGAGGAGGAGGCGGAGGAGGCGGTGGCGGTGGCGGCGGAGCAGGTTAAATACTTAAAGGCAACCTATATAAAGAATATAAGGAAAAAATAAAAAATGGGCATACGAGGGATAATAAAGGATGCACTCATAACATACCTGGCAATAATAATCATAATCTCAGCATTCAAAACAGGCGAGATAACCACAAGCATGGTGATAATATCAATCATCCTGCTGGCATTCGTATTGTGGTTCCTGCTGGAGAGAGTGGGTATACTAGAACAGATGTGAGGAGGCAAAAAATGATACTGATCAATTTCAAAACATACGAGGAATCAACGGGGAAAAATGCGATAAAGCTAGCGAAAGCAGCGGAAAAAATAGGTCAAGAAACAGGACAAAAAATAATAGCAATACCACAAGACCTCGACCTGAAAGAAGTTGCAAAAAAAGTAAGCATAGACATCTACGCACAGCACGTCGATGAAAAAGACTACGGGGCAAACACAGGAAGCACACTCATAGAAGCAGCAAAACAGGCAGGAGCAAAAGGCAGCATAATAAACCACTCAGAAAACAGAATACCAATGGAGAAAATACAAAAAATAGTTGAAAAAGCAAAAAAGTCAGAATTCACAATTATAGTATGCGTCCAAGACCTAGAAGAGGCAAAAAAAGTCGACGCCTTCAAACCAGACTACATTGCATACGAACCACCCGAACTAATCGGAGGGACAATATCAGTCTCAACAGCAAAACCAGAAGTGATAAGGGACATAGTACAGAGCGTCGGAACACCAATAATAGTGGGAGCAGGAGTAAAAAACAAGGAAGACGTAAGAAAAAGCATGGAACTCGGAGCTAAAGGAGTGCTGCTGGCATCAGGCGTAACAAAATCAAAGAGGCCAAAGAAAGTACTGAAAGACCTGGCAGAGGGATTCAAATGAAACAAAAAGCACTTTTCATAAACATGGGGAAGAAAACATCCAGAGTAGAGGATGTCGAGAGCTTCGGACCAGTAGACTTCGCACTGGACAACTACGACAAGGACCTTTTCGTGTTCGGAGGGGGACCATTAGTAGGATCAATCATACCAGGAACACACAGGCTGATATTCGTAAACAGATCAATGAACTGGGATGGAATATTCACATCAACAGCAGGAGGAGCAGCAGAACCGTTGTACAGCTTGGGAGTAAATTACGTCTCAATAACTGGGACAACAGACCAATATCACATACTAAAACTAAACAACCAACAGGCAGAATTCATACCAATAGAAGAAAAAGAACTGGAAAAAATATATGATGGTTATAAAAAGAAAAAAGGAACGCACGCACTACAGCATTACGTCTTTGACAAATACTCAAAAGAATACATAGATGAGAATGCAAAATTCAGGATACTCGCAGTAGGACCAGCTGCACTGAAAACAAACTTTGCAGGAATATGCAGCACAGTAGTCGACAAGGACCATTTCAGGGAAGGGATGGACTCATGGGCAGGAAGAGGAGGATTTGGAAGCGTACTAGCACAGAACCACAAGGTAGTTGCTATAATATATGGGGGAAACCACAGCAATGACGCAAGACTAAAAGACCTGAAAAAGATAAACGAGATATTCAACGCAGAATTCAAGGAAATAATGGCAAAAGCAGTCATGAATGCCGGAAAGAAATACTACTATGATGACACACTGAAAACAGGAGGAACTTATGGAGCTAATTACATGACACTAAAAGACTGGTTCCTAAGCTTCAACTGGAACTCCATCTACTATACTGACGCTCAAAGAAAAGAGATGTACGAGAAACTGATAGTAGGTCATTACCTAAAGCAGTTCAACGAAGAGATAATACAACCAAGAAAATTCACAACATGCGGAGAGGCATGCCCAATAATGTGCAAGAAATGGGACGCAAAAAAATACAAGAAAGACTACGAGCCTTACGAAGCGAACGGACCAAACTCAGGAATATTCGACAACAGGGCAGCAGAACTAATCGTACATAGGATAGACGAATTGGGCTATGACGCGATAGAAGCAGGAAATATGATCAGCTGGATAATGGACATGGTAGACCAGGGAATAATAAACGGAGAGGACTATGCTATAAAGGGAAAACCAAAATTCAAATACGAAAACTTCGACGTCGAAAAGGACTCCATGAAAAACGCAAAGATAGCAGTGCAGATAGCAGAGATGATGCTCACAGACAAGGGAAAGGTATTCCAGCCAGGAATAAGGGAAGCCAGCGCAAAACTCGGAAAAGAAGCAAGAGATTTAGCACTGTACACACCGAACTGCGAGAACGGAAGCATAGCACCATGCCAATACTGGGTGCCGGCATTCTTCCTACCAATACCAATACAGGGAAAATTCCTAAGCGACTACGAAATAGGATTCAAGACACCATACGAACTCGGAAAAAGCTCAGCAGACAGGATGATCAAAGAACTCTACTCAGGAAACACAGGAATATGCAGATTCCACAGAAAATGGTCTGAGAAACTAATAGAAAAACTGGTAAATGAACTACTAGGACTGAAGATGAACTACTACGAGCACCACAAAGAACTCGTGAAAAGAATAAGAGACATCAACGACAAATGCGGAAAAGCAAAACTGTGGGAAAGCGCGAAAGTAGTGGACTCAATACAGATGTACTATGAAAAACTTTTCAGAACCGACCAGCAGAACAAAGACCTGGAGATGTGGGTCAACAAATTCAGACAGGACAAGTGGAAGGCAGCAGAAGAATACTGGAACGAGGTAATAAGAGGGTTCAACGAAGTGGTCGATAAGAAATGAGAGGAATACACTGGGCAATAATAATACTCATACTGATATCATTCCTAATAGGAATATACCTCTACCCCCAGATGCCTGACACAATAGCATCACACTGGAACGCAAAAGGCGAAGCAGATGGATACATGGGAAAATTCTGGGCACTATTCATAATACCAATAATAGCAACCGTAATACTACCACTGCTGATATTCATACCAAGACTGGACCCGCTAAAAGGGAACATAGCAAAATTCAGAAAAGAATACGACAGATTCATATTCCTAATAACATTCTTCCTCTTCTACCTATATATACTAACCCTACTCTGGAACCTAAACATCAAGTTCAACCTCGTCCAGGCATTGGCACCAGCATTCTCAGTACTATTCTACTACACAGGCATACTCATAGAGAAGACAAAAAGAAACTGGTTCATAGGCATAAGAACACCATGGACACTGAGCAGCGACAGGGTATGGGAGAAAACACACAAACTAGGAGGAAAGCTCTTCAGGATAGCAGGAATAATAGCAGCATTCGGACTAATATTCCCAGACTATGCAATAATCCTGATAATAGCACCAGTGCTTATATTCTCAGCATTCAGCTTTGTCTACTCCTACCTGGAATACGTCAAACTAGGGAAAAGCTAATGCTCAGGCAGGATATGATTCGTAGCAGCAATGTACCAACACATAGGTATGTTGCAACCAACAAAATAAGACCCCTGGGTAACGAAATGCTCATTAACCTTAAGGCCCAAACCCAACTCTTTGGCCTTTGAAACCTCCTCATGGAACCTGTCCGTCAACTCCCTCTTAGAGCCCTCATAAAGGACAATCCTGAGGTTACCTGCCATAACATCAGCTATGTCAGAATCCCTCATAACAACCTTAGGCTTAGCAACAGAAGGCCCTGTATAGCCCTGCTGGCCAAGAACGTCCTTTGCCACCATACCAAAAAACTCCTTATCTTTCATGATATCCCTCCAATCCTTCAAATAACCTATATTTCTGGAATATAAGAAACATTTAAATATTTTCAAATTGTAAAATATATATAACAAAGAGGTGATAAAATGTCAAAAGTCACAGTCTCAGTCATCAAAGCGGATGTAGGCGGCTGGCCAGGGCATAGCAGCGAACACCCAGCATTAATAAAAGAGGCTGAAAAACAACTAAAAAGCAAGAAAAAACTTCTAATAGACTTCAAGGTAAGCCACTGCGGAGACGATCTAGAACTAATAATGACCCACAACAAGGGAGTGGACAACACAGCAGTACACAAACTCGCATGGGACACGTTCATAGCATGCACAAAAATAGCAAAAAAACTGAAACTATACGGGGCAGGACAAGACCTACTGAAGAACGCATTCTCAGGAAACATAAAAGGGCTGGGACCAGGGGTTGCCGAGATGGAATTCACAGAAAGACCAGCAGAACCAATAGTGGTCTTCATGTTCGACAAGACAGAACCCGGGGCATTCAACTTCCCCATATACAAGATGTTCGGCGACCCATTCAACACAGCAGGACTGGTAATAGACCCAAGCCTGAGACCCGGATTCAGATTCGAGGTGTGGGACATCGTGGAAAAGAAAAGGGTGATGCTGGACTGCCCAGAAGAGATGTATGACCTACTAGCCTTAATCGGTGCAAGATCAAGGTATGTAATAAAAAGAGTGTTCCCAAGAGGAGAGCACCTACCAAAAGAAGAACCAGTAGCAGTAATATCAACAGAAAAACTATACCAGATTGCTGGAAAATACGTAGGAAAAGACGACCCGTGCGGAATAGCAAGAGCACAGTCAGGACTGCCAGCACTAGGAGAAGTTCTGGAACCATTCGCATTCCCACAACTAGTAGCGGGATGGATGAGAGGAAGCCACACAGGACCACTCATGCCCGTTTCCCTGAAAGACGCCAAATGCACTAGGTTCGACGGACCACCAAGAGCAGTAGCATTAGGATTCCAACTAGACGACGGAATGCTCATAGGACCTGTAGACATGTTCAATGATGTCGCGTACGACGAACCAAGAAGGGTAGCACAAAAAGTAGCTGACTACATGAGAAGACACGGACCATTCGAACCACATAGGTTACCACTTGCTGAGATGGAATACACAACAATGCCAGGAGTCATGAAGAGACTAGGCGACAGATTCCAGAAGATAAAGTGAGATGCAAAACCTCCTAGAGAAAGTACCCAAACAGATAAACGAAGCCTTCAAACTAGGGAACAGAAAAATAGAAGGAAAAATAGACAAGATAATAGTATGCGGGATGGGTGCTTCCGGAATAACAGGAGACATTCTAAAAGACATCGTAAAGGAAATACCAGTAGTTGTGAGCAAGGACTACAACATACCAGAATACGTCGACTCAAACACACTGGCATTCGTGATAAGCTATTCAGGGAATACAGAAGAAACCATAAGCGCATACGAGAAAATAAAAAAGAAAACAAAAAAAGTAGTGGTAATAGCAGCCACAGGAAGACTGGCTGACGAGAAAGGAGCGATAATAGTGCCGCCTGTCATACCAACAAGATACGGGCTGCACTACCTATTCTTCCCAATACTAAAAGTACTGGAAAAATCCAAAGTGATAGGAAGACAGGACAAGAACGTAAAGGAAGCGATAAGAGCAATAAAAAGCATAGACAAAAAACAGACAAAAAAAATCGCATCACAACTAAAAGACAAAACACCAATAATATGCGTGCCAAACAGATACAAATCAATAGGGGTCAGGTGGAGACAGCAATTCAACGAGAACAGCAAGGTACAGGCAATAAACCTAGTATTCCCGGAACTCGACCACAACGCGCTTGAAGGCTATAATTCTCCGGGAAAGTTCGAACTCATCGTAATAAGGGACAAGAACGAGAGCGAAAGGGAGAGAAGAAGGATAGAGATAACAGAAAAGTTATTGTCAAAACACATACCCGTAAACGAGGTGTGGATGAGGGGGAAGAGCGATCTAGCAAAAATATTCTATGCAATATACTTCGGAGACTGGATGACATACCAACTCGGGATAATAGACAGGATAAACCCATACGAAAACAAACTCATAATATTCCTAAAAAAACAACTCAAAAAAGTAAGATGAAAGCAATCGGCGTAGACGTAGGCGGAACAAAAATAAAAGCAGGACTCGTAGAAGGAGAAAAGATAGTCAAAAAAGTAGAGATGGAGACAGAGGCAGGCAAAGGAAGGAGCAAGGTGGTGCAAAATATCATAAAGGCAGTAGAACTCCTAGGAGACAAAAAAGTAAAAACGATAGGCGTAGGAATCCCAGGAATGCTGGTGCACAAGACCGGAGAAGTGCTGATATGCCCCTTCATACCATCACTCGAGGGACACAACCTCAAGAAAACATTAGAAAAAAAGCTACACAAAAAAGTCATACTGGACAACGACGTCAAAACAGCAACCCTGGCAGAAGCAAAATACGGTGCAGGAAAAGGATACAAACACATAGTCATGATAACACTGGGAACAGGAATAGGAGGAGGAATACTCTCCAACGGAAAATTCTACAGGGGAAAAGGAAACGCAGGAGAAATAGGGCACATGAGCATAAACTTCGACGGAATAAAAAGCATGTGCTGCAAAAGCTACGGATGCTTCCAAGAATACGCCTCAATAAGGGCGCTGCAAAGAAACTACGGGCGACAGACAAACCCCAAAGAAATAGCATACAGGGCAATGAATGGAGACAAAAAAGCAAAACAGGCCTACGAAGAAATGGGAAGAGCAGTAGGCATAGGGATAGTGAACATAACAAACCTATTCGATCCAGAAATAATAATTATAGGAGGGGGGATAGCGAGGAGCTACGACCTCTTCGAAAAAGAAATGATAAAAACAGCAAAAGAAAGAGAGATGCTAAGTGCAAAAATAGCAAAAGCAAAACTGGAAGAACCGGGAATAATAGGTGCAGCACTGCTAACACAAGGAGGAAAATAACATGGTACAGGTAATACTAAAAAAAGTAGGGATATGGTCACTCGCAAAATTCCAGGCAATAGCAATGGGAGTAATAGGACTGGTAACAGGAGTAGTGATAGCGGGAATGATGATGGCAGCAGGGAACATTACAGCAGACATGATAAGCAACTCAGTAACAGGAGGAGTGAGCTATGCATCATTCATAAACCCATACCAAATACAATCAGCATTCTCAACAGCAGCACTGTACACACTCATAATAACACCAATAGCCTTTGTCATCATGGGACTGATATCAGGATTCGTAACAGCAATACTCTACAACCTTGTAGCAAAAATAAGCAAGGGAATAAAGATGGACTTAGATGAGATAGAAGAAATAAAACAATAAAAAAAGGTAAAATTACCTTCTTATTTCTCTGTAAACCTGGCCCAGGATAGTGTAAGAGATGACACCGCCGATGAAAGAACCAGCAGGACCACCAATCCACGGAATAAATCCGAGCACAAGGCCTACGATAGCTGATATAACCATCGCCAGAATCCAGGCAACAAAGTACTTACCATTAAAGGCCTTCCTGAATACCTCACCGAACGCAAAAGCCTTACCAAGCCTGTCATTCGCGATGTAGTTCATTATCGCCATAGGTATAACATAAGCCGCCAGGATAAGCAGAACAACCATAATGATTATGTAAGGCAACACAGCCCCAAGAACAGGCCAGATCTTATCCCAGTTCTGCATTATAATCTGCTCAGGGTTATCTCCCACAAGATTCTGAAAGCCAATCTGCTGAATGATGTTGAAAACCACTGAAATAATCGCAAAGAACAATACTATCAAAGCAGGAATCATGTAGACGAGGCCTATGACAAAAGAGAAGAAACCCTTAGCAAACAAGGAACCCCAGCCAGTCCAGTCCGGAGACCTGTCAAGAGATACCTTCCTCTTCGTAAGACCAGTACACTCCAATATGTAACCCATAGCGAACCAATTTATTATAGGTAAAATACTAAGAAGAATACCAATAATCAGGTTCTTAACATCCAGAAACGGCTTCTTTAAAGCCGCATTATAATCAACCATAGCAAAAACCTCCTTTTTTAATATATACATTAGTGTTACAGGTGATATTTAAGCTTAATTGAAAAAGAAAAAGAATAAAAAGGGGTACCACAAAATATATTATAAAGAGGTGGTAACATGCAAAAGAAAAAAAGCACAGGCGGACTGTTCATACCAGCAGGACTATTCCTTGGAATGGGATGGGGATTCCTAGTCAACAACATAGTAGCGGGAATATTCATAGGACTGGGAATAGGGTTCGCGGCTTTCGCAATATACGAAGTATCAATAAGAAAGTAGAGGTGGAATATGAAAATAAAACAAAAATTTTGTGGCGGCTCTGGTAGCGCTGTTTATGGCTTAGGTTTTGTCGGCGCAGCAATCTACTACATCTCCACCGCAAACAGCTTTTGGATAGGAGTCTTAGGAGTCTTAAAAGCCATTGTATGGCCAGCATTCCTCGTCTTTGGATTACTCAAGTTCCTAGGAATGTAGTCACACAGAAGCGTTAACCAATTTAAGAATTTCAACAGCTCTCTTAGGATTACCCCTACCGACCGGAAAATAACAGGGTATCACCTTAGTTTTGAAATCCCCAAACTGCACCTCAAAAAAACTTAATTTTTGATTCTTCATGACCCCTGAATAATAATCATCCAGCTTTATCTTCTGCTTGGCTATGTTCTCAAATGGGATAAGACCAAAAGTCACAATATATTTAGGCTGAACAATCTCAATCTCCTTTTCTAAAACCGGCAGGAACAGCTTTATCTTCTTAGAGTCAGGTAGGGTTGAATCATGACCCGTCCACTTCACAACATTAGTCAGGTAGAATGACTTAGACTTCAAAAAATCGAGAACATCACCTGTAAACTCCAAAGACCAGGATTTTGAAGCATTTATCCTATCAATCAACCTATCATCAAACATCCCTGCCCTGTGAAAAACCCTCCAAACAGGTTTCGTCCCGATGAACGGAAACCTCGGCCCGTCCCAACCCCTGCCTGAACTTATGTTAAGGTGGGTAGGATTAATGAAAACAAACATAACCTTGGGATTTGTTACCATACCACCTCCCAGGACAGGCATCAAATCATTTCCAGGAAAATGTTTCTTGTTCAGGTCGTGTACGTAACCCCAGAGCTGATCCAAATTTTTAACACCCTGTACCATAGCTGCTAGAAGATTATGGCAGTTTAAATAAATTTTGCATAAAAAAGAAAATAACTATTTGACAACAACAAAGCCCTGACCCTTGAAATTCTTGTACAAACCCTCAAGCAGATCAGTACCAGCATAACCAGCCAACATGCTAACCCTATAATCATAATCGATAAGCATGCCAACGAAAACACCAACAACAAAAGCAAGAGCACAGGTAAGGAACCAATAATCCCACCTAATCCTCTTCCTACACTTCAAAGACTTGAACAAACCGACAGTAGCACGAACAGCACCACCAAAACCACCGAGAAGACCGGCCAGCAAAACAGGATTCATCAAAACAACCTCCTTTTCATACCAAGGGATAACAAAAACACATTTAAAAAGATTTGGATATATACTTCGCAGAATACAAAACAAAAAGATATTTAAAACACACAGGCCTAGGAAAGAACATGGGAAAAAAAGAGGGAACGATACCCAAAGAGGCAAGCGACGAGGTGCTGCTAAGAGAAGGGAACATAAGCCTCGTACTAGATTCCTATGATGACATATTCTCAGACTTCGACCCGAGGCCATACGACCAGAAGGCACTGTCAGACGACTTCCTCCTGGAATGCAAAAGAGCAGCAGAAGGCAAGAAAGCGGAAGTCGAGCTAAGACTGCTCATACCAAAACACAGAAGGAACACAGATGCGGAACTAAAAATCAGGAAAAGACTCAGAAACCACTTCCAAAAACACTCCAAGGAAAAAGAAGAGGAAAAGAGGAGAATAAGAAGAAAGGGAATAATACTCTTCATAATAGGCTCAATACTCATACTGGCAACAACACTCGTATACCAAAAAGAGGGATTCCTGTACACGCTCCTAATAGTCATACTCGAACCAGCAGGCTGGTTCACCATATGGACAGCATTCGAAAGAATATTCATAGACTCGAATGAAAAAGTGCCAGACCTAGGATTCTACAAGGTAATGTCAAAAACAAAAGTAAACTTCTACAGCTACTAACAAGCTTTATAAATCCAAACATAACGGAAGAAGCATCATGAAAATAGAAGAATACCTAAAAACCCTAACACCAAAGGAAAGGGAACAGCACAAAGACCTGATAGCAGAATGCCTCGAAAGAGAGAAGACAATAACAGAGTCAAGAAAGGAAACAAACGAGGCACTAAAGAGACTGGAAGTCCTGGAAAAAAGAATGTATCAAAGCATAGAAGGCCTGCACCAGGTGGCATTGACCGTGCAAGAGAACCTGCAAAAAGCATACGACCAAATTAAACAAAAAGACCCACTGGAAAAACTAAGGACGATGGGACCAGACGAATTCTACAAGGCATAAAACAATTCAACTATACTTTTATAAACCAAAATTCCCCATTCCACTTCCATGGAAAACAACAGGGTGGCAGAATTCATAAAAAACCCAAAAAAAGCGCTGTACATACTCTCGGCACCGGTAATAGTAGCCATGTTCGTACAGACTATGTACAACATAGTAGACACCGCATTCGTCGGAAGACTAGGGGCAGGAGCAATAGCAGCACTCACGTTTGCGTTCCCAATATTCTTCATACTAATCTCCATAAACGCAGGACTGAGCATAGGAATGGGATCAAGAATATCAAGACTGCTAGGAGCAAACCAAAAAGAAGAGGCAGAAAACACAGCACTACACGGAATCATCATCTCAACCATCCTGGCCATAATACTAACAGCAATAGGCCTGCTGACACTAAAACCCATGTTCCTGCTATTCGGAGCCACAGAAGACGTGATGAAACTATCAACCGATTACATGTCCATAATACTAATGGGGATGTTCTTCATGTTCACAGCATACGTGCTCAGCAGCATATTCTCATCACAAGGAGACACAAAAACACCAATGAAAGTACAAGTAATAGGGCTTGTACTTAACGGAATACTAGACCCAATCTTCATATACACACTAAAGCTGGGAGTGAAAGGGGCCGCGATAGCAACCGTGATATCATTCATAGTAACCATGATACTCTTCATATACTACCTCAAGAAAAAATCATACCTCCAGATAAAACTAAAATCATTCAAATACTCAAAAACAATAACAAAAGACATATTCAAAGTAGGCATGCCAGCAGCGTTCATGATGCTAACAATATCCATATACGTGATATTCATCAACGGGTTCATGGCACACTTCGGGACAGAATACGTGGCAGCATTCGGACTGGCATCAAGACTTGAAAGTTTAGCAATAATGCCAATAGTAGCGTTCTCACTAGCATCAGTAACACTCGTAGGAATGTTCTACGGGGCAAAAAGACACGATTTACTGAAAGAGATAAGCTGGTATGGGATAAAGATAGGGGTCTTATTCACAATCATAATAGGAGTGATATTAGCAGCAATACCAACAATATTCCTGAAAATATTCACAAACGACCCAAACCTGCTGAGAATAGCAGCAGCATACCTGAGAATAGACACCATAACATTCCCCCTGATGGCAATAGGGGTTATGGTAAGCAGAATAACACAGGGAATGGGCTATGGAATGCCGGGATTCGTAATACAACTAGCGAGGGTATTCGGGGGGGCAATACCCCTAGCATACATATTTGTGTTCATATTGGGTTATGGCTACCTATCCGTTGCCGTGGCAATGGTGCTAGGAGGGGTAATATCATCAATAATAGCACTCATATGGCTCAACACAAAGCTGAAAAAGATAAACCAAAACTTTTAAAAAGGCAATTCCAGAACAAAAAAGGATATGACAATAGGCAAATACCTAGAGCAGGAATACAGGAAACCAGGCGACGAGCTCAGACAGATCTGGAAAGAAAGAATAATAGCCTGGAGAAAAGAGCCTGCAGCTCTCAGAATAGAAAAACCCACAAGAATAGACAGGGCAAGAGCTTTAGGTTACAAGGCCAAACAAGGTTACATAATAGTGAGAGTCAAGGTCCTCAGAGGCGGCAGGATGAGAGAACAGTTCAAAGGCGGAAGAAGACCGAAAGCCTACAGAAGAAAAAAGATAGTGGGCAAGAACTACAGATGGGTAGCAGAGGAAAGGGCATCAAGAAAA
>JAZDEN010000029.1:0-20817 GCA_043808805.1 archaeon
AGCCAGATGCTTGCTATTAGGAATCCCAGTGATGCTATTATGAGCAGTATTGTCCCCTTTTTCTTTAGTTTAGAGTAGCGGTTCGCCATGTTCTATCTTTATTCTTGCATATCCTCCTTGTTGTAGTGGTATTATCTCGTCTTCTGTTTTTATTGTGTCTACTGCTGCATACTTCATCTCGCACATGTCTATCATGTTGACTTGTTTTTGAAGTGGCACTTCAAGTATTATCCTGAAGCATGCTGCTATTTGGGGGTCGACCTTTGCCAGGTAGTCGTTTGCGCTTCCTATTACTAGTTCTTCGTAGTATTCTTTTTCTGCCGGTCTGTTTTCGTTGGCGTATCTGTCTATGAGCTCTATCGTTGTGTATTTGACTCCCTTTACGTCTATGTTGTGTTCCATCAGTCCTTCAAGGCTGAATGTTTCCCTGTCTGCTATCCTTGTTATTATGAATTCGTTGTCTCCTACTTCTTCGTAGTAGTTGAATGTGAAGTAGTACATCACGAGCACTCCTATGACTATGAGTATTATTGATGGTATTAGGTCAGCGAATACGTCTTCTGTCTGTCCTTTCCTGTTCATTTTGGCATCTCCACCTGCAGTAGCCCTTCTTCTTTTTCTCCCTTCTCTATTATTGTCACTAATCTTCTTGCTTTTTGTTTTTCTCTCAGCATGTCAGCCTTGTATGACATGGTCATTATTTTTGGTTGTGCCCCTAATTTTGTTAGGGTTACTATCATCGGCTTGTCAGCACAGTTGTTTAAGTTTTCTTGAGTGAATTTTTCCATGTCTACAGTGTTGGCGTATATTCTCTCTATTTCCTTGTCCTCGTAGTAGAAGCATGAGTTGATCTTGTTTATTGTCCCTATCTTGCTTATGCCATCTAGATTCTCGAATCCTTTTTTTTGGTATTTGTATATGGCGTTGCTTGTGTAAAGGAATATGAGTGCTATTATCACTAGTGCTACAAGGTAGTAGAGTGCTTTCCTTCCCAGGTCGTATGCTCCTTTTTTCATGATATTCCTACCTTCTTGTCGTCTTTTTTTATGGTTGCTTTGTTGTCTGTGGATATTTTTACCCCGTCAGGTTTTTGGAATTGGTTGTCTTTTACCGTGAATGTCCCGGTGGGGTAGGTTATTGTGAAGTCTCCTGGTTTTCCTTGTAGTATCCCTGATATTAGGTTGTAGTCTGTTTTGAGGTATTCCTCGCTTATTTGGGAGGCGTCATTCATGCTCATCACGGCATAGACAAGTATTCCTGCTATTAGTACTCCTGCTATTAGTTCGAATAGTAGTGTTATCTGTAGAACTTCTGCCTGACCTCTTTTTTCCATGTTATATTTTAATTGTTTATTGGTTTATATTGTTTTTGTTGTGTTTATCGTTAGGTTTTGTGCTTCTTTTTGGATATCTTCTTTGCTGGGTTGTTCATCGTCTATCACTATTGTGCTGCCTTTTCTTTGGTAGTATACTGGTGCTGTCTCTCTTTTCCAGACTGCTATTTGTCCTACGATGGCTCTTCCCAGTGTGACCTTGTATTTCCATCCGGGTATGAATGCTACGTCGCATCCCTTTTGTCCTATTATGTTGTATTGTTCTATCTTTTCGTCTGTTACGCATCTGTCTTCTGTTCCGCTGCAGACGTTTTTGTTGATGAATACGCCGTTCCTGACCCATGTTTCGTACCCTGTTTTTTCTTTTGAGAAGTCTTTTTTGTATTCGCAGAGGCATATGCATCCTTTGCCTTGGCATTTTTCCGGCCTTTCTATCTGCAGCCCGTCATATCCGTGTGTGTACCATCCGTAGCAGTATGTCATGACGAAGTCGGCGTAGACTACTGCCTTGCTTTCTACTGTTGGTGAGTCTGCTCTGAATCCTACTATCAGATGGTCCTCGTCCAGGTATAATGGTATTTTCCCCTCTTCGCCGTCTTTCAGGTTTTTTATCACGTCTACAAGGTTTTTGAAGCTCTCATCTGTTTCCGATCCTTTTGATAGGTAGTTGTATGCTATGCATCCTACGGTTGTTAGCAGTAGGAATGTTATTATCAGTCCTATTAGGAAGCTGTATGTTTCTGTGGTTCCTTTCTTGCCTCTCATTTTACTGGTTTCCAAGAACTAAGGTCTGGCTTCATGCCAAATATGTCGTTGAATATTCCTTTTATCTTGCCTATGAAGTCTGACATGCTTCCGCTGAATATCAAAACTATGACTACCAGGACGACTAGTGCTAGGGCAAATAGAATTAGGTACCTTATCTCCAGATCACCCTTTTTTCCTGGCATAATGTTTTATTCTCCTGTCTGCTTAAATATTTTGTGTTTTAAAAAATAAAAAAGAAATAGGGATTTTTACCAGTCAGTCCATGTACACTTCTCTGCTACTTTTTCACAGTCTGTTTTATCTCTGTACTGTGAGCAACCAGCCCCTATGCCTGTACCTTTATCTTTGCATTCTCCACATTCGACCTTTAAGGGGTCTTTGCATCTGTAAACTGTCTTGTCAGCACCAAGGAACTCTTTATTTACGAAATTCTCTTTTTGTCCTAAGCTACAGTACAATCTGCAGTTACTCCTCCATATTTCTTTCTGCTGGTCTGATACTGATCCCACAATCTCTTTTTGGCCTCCGAATATCTTTTCGAGTCCGCCTGTGAAGAACAGTATTATAACTATCAAGACTATTAGGGCTATGGCTGCTATGATTATGAATTCCATAGAAATGCCCTGTCCTCTTTTATTGTTCATTCGGAACCACCTCTCTTATTTAATTTTTAGAGTAATTTTGTATATAAAGGTTTCGAAAGCTTCAGGCTGAAACTATCTGTGTGGGGTTTAGTAAATTAGGGTCTTGGTTCCATGCTATGCATGCTGTGGTTGATTCGTATTTTGATGTTGGTGCTGCGCTTGTTACCTTTCCCTTGTATATTTCTAGGTGTATGTGTGGTGGGTTGTAGTTTACTGTTCCTATCTGTTGTCCTTTTTTGACGGTTTTTCCTATCAGGCTTGTGTCTCCCTTCACATGGCAGTATGCTGATGTGTATTGCTGGCCTTCTATTGTGTGCAGTACATAGGTGCAGTCTTTTACTGCGAATAATTCGCCGTCTGCTATTGAAAGTACTGGTACTCCATTTTTAGTTGCATATATGTCCATCCCCCTGTGTATGCTCTGGCATCTATTGGGGTAGTAGCTGGGGTTGTAGCCTGGGCATCCTGGGTAGTTGAAGGGATCGTAACCCTTTCCTCCTCCTTTTGTTTTGTCCAGGTCTGTTGTTTTTAGTGGTAGTGAGCCGAATTTGTCTACTTGTATGTTGCATGATGAGGCTATTTGTGCTGGCTGTCTTGTTTCTATCCCTATTTCTGATTTTATTCTTTTGTAAACATCAAAGAACAGTAGGTTTCCTCCAGCCCCGTTTACTGATGTGTGGGGTGTGTATTTGTAGAGCGAGTATGTTGCCGCGTTGTATATAACCTGGTTTAGTTTTCCGTAGTTTACCTTCATCTTTGTTGGTGTTACTTGCAGTCCTTCATCGTACCATTTTTTGAGTGTGCTTCCAGCGCAGTCCACTTGTTTGTCGAATCCTAGGTATTGGCTCACGTCCTTGTTTTTGTTGTCGCTTATTCCGCATCCGAATGCCCTGTCTAGTTTGCTTTTCGAGTTTGTGTCTGTGCTTTTTACGCTTATCAGGCTCTGTTCTTTTTGCATTGTTGCTAGCATTACGACTGGGTTTATTCCGTATTTTTGTGATGTCTCGTATATGTAGTCTGAGTATTTCTTTCCGTTGTATTCTCCTTTTAGCACGCTATCTTTTGTTTCAAAGTATTTTTGTATGTTTTCTTTTGTTGCCATGTTTGTCTGCCTGAATTCGTCATTTGCGATTATGCATGCATAGTCTATTATGTTGGTTCCTGGTTTGCAGTCGGTTACCCCTATGTTGAAGTCTGGGGCGCATGATTCTATGGTTTCTGCCCATGCCCATCTTAGGAATGCCCCTCTTGCCTCTGCTGCTCTTGGTGTCGCGAATGCCAGTTCTTTCCCTCTTGTTATTACTAGGAACAGTTCGTTTGATGCCTTGTTGAATGTCTGTTCCGGCTGCCAGGGTTTGTAGGTTCCTTTTGTGTCGAAGAATCCTGCTTCTATGTTTCCTGCTTTTGTGTCGTTTATTGTCTCCTGGTCTATTTTTTTGTTGTCATAGTAGAGTTCGAATAGGACGTCATTTTCCTGCACAGTTCCCACTATTGCTACCCTGTCTAGCATCTCGTCGAATTTTATTGAGTTGCATTTGCAGTTTTTTGCTGGTTGCAGTAATGATCTGCATCTTTTCACTGATTCTACGAAGTTGTTGAAGAATGCTTTTGCCTGGTCTTCTCCTGATACGGTTCCTGATTCGCAGTCCTTCAGTCCCAGGAAGTAGTTCCTGTATTTGGTTGCTGAGCTTTCAACCCCTATTGATGTTGTCTCTATTTGTGTTATGAAGCAGACGTGGCTCTGGTCGTATTTGTAGAGTTGTGGTACATCATCATAGAATTTTTTGTTTCCAACAGTTATTACCTTGTCTTTTGTTTGTGTTATCTTTATGCTGCTTCCGCCCTGCACCCTTTTTGTTGCGTCTTCCATGTAGCATGGTTCTATTTTCCATTCGGATTGTTTTTTGTCCAGTGTTTTCGTTGCTATTAGCCTATCGTCTTGGCTGTCTATGATGTTGAATTTTATCAGCGTGTTGCCTGAGGTGAAGTAGGTCATGTCTAGATTGTACTTTTCAGTTAATTCGTAGCCTTTCAGGCTGTATGTGCAGTCCTTGTTGGTATTGCTTAGGCTGTGTTCGTGTATTGTTACCAGCCTGTCTATGAATTTGTTTGCTTCCACCTCTCCTGCTTTTTTTGCCTCTGCCAGTTGTTCTTGTTTTGTCCATCCGAATACCTCGTCTGCTATCTGTCTTATGTCTTTTCCCGCATCTCCCTGTGTGTTGTATATTATCAGTGCTATTACTAGTATTATCACGAGTACTATTATCGCCCCGAATATTTCCTCTCTTTCCATTATGGCTTACCTGTTTGTCCTAGGAGTCCTAGTATTGCCTCTTTGGCCTTGTCCCATATTATTGTTTTTATGGTGCCTGATAGCAGTAGCATGACTATTATTATCAGGAGTATTATCACTACGGCCGCTATGTATTCCCATTCTAGTTTCCCTCTTTTTTTCATTTTGTTTCGCAATTCTCTCTGGGTGTTGTTCCTTGTGTTAGTATTATTTTCTTTGTGTTGTTTTCCTTTTTGAGTACCATGTGCCATGTTCCTTGTAGTTGGCAGCAGGCCTTTATGCTTTCAGGGAGGCCTATCCTTGTTACTGATCCATCTGAAACCATTCCTGTGTTGTCAAATATTATTTTGCTGCATTTTGAATTTGCTCCTTGGCATGTTGCTTGGAGTAGTGCCCCTTTTATGGGAATCATCTCTCCTGGTATTAGATTGTCTATTACCTGTATTGAGCTTGATTTTTCTGATTGTTCTGCCATGAAGGCTTTGTAATTGGTTGGCATCTGGTTGAGGTCTATGCTGCTGCAGTAGCATTCTGTGCTGTTTGTGTCTGATTTGGCGCAGTTGTTTGCTTTTTCTTTGAACTCGTCTAATGTCTTGAATGTTGTTCCTCCTGTGCTGTATTGGTTTCCTGAGCCGTAGTTGTAGCATAGGTTGAATCCGAATAGGCCTAGCCAGAAGTCTTCCTGCATCATGCTTTTTTCAAAGAAGTTCTTGTCTGCTGTTATCATGAGCAGGTCTCTTTTTCCCAGTCCGAACGCTCCCCTGTCATCGAGGAATTTGAGGTAGTATATCTCTCCTTTTTTCAGCATGCCGTTGTCGTTCTTGTCGAAGCATACGTTATCCCCTTTTGCAACGTTCTGGAGGTAGTTCCACATCGTGTCTTGTGGCTTGGTTACCTTGTCTCCTTTGACGTTGCGGGTTTCCATGTATGTTTTCAGTTCATCTACCTTGATGTCTTCTTTTGGTATTAGGACGTAGCAGGTTGATACGCTGTCAATTTCGGTTGCTGATTTGCCTATGAACAGTAAGAAGTCCTGGAAGCTGTATATCTCTTGTTTTGGTCCCAGGTCCCATTCTCCTTTTCCGTATTGCCACCAGCATGTTCCCATGAGTTTGCCGAATGTTTTTGTGTCTACCTTGTCTTTTACTATTATTGTTCTGCAGGTTGATGGCCATATTGATATGACGTTTGCTTTCATGACGTTGGTTGCCCAGCATCCGTATTCTTTTACGCCCACCCCTCCCAGGTCGTTGTACGAGTCCATGCATCCTTTGAACAGGAGCAGTACGATTATCAGAAAGGCTGTCAGTAGCAGTATCTCTGCTAGTGTTTCGAATTCTATTTTACCAGAGCGCATTTTTCATGTTCCATATTGCTAGTAGTATTATTATCCCGAGTATTATGCTTATTATTACCATCACTATTGTTTTGAATTCCATCTTATGACCTTACGGTTGCTACCAGACCTCCGAGCAGGCTGAATATTAGTGTGATTGCGAGTGCTAGTATTGTGTAGAAAAATACGCTGGTGTATAAATTTTTTCCTAGTCTGTTTTTTTCCGTGAGTTTGTCTTCCCCGTTTTCTATTGCGTTTGATAGGTATGTTAGTATTATGATGATTTCTATTACATATACCCCCACGACTATCTGGAAGTAGTATGGTGGCATTAGCTTGTCTGTTGGGAATATTCCTATTAGTTTTTGCACGTTGAACGGTACTTCTGATGTTGCTGTGCCGTCTCCTGCGAAGTTTCCTATCTGTGTGCTCAGTCTTCCTATTATTGATGTTATCATGCTTCCTATTCCCACTACTACTCCTGCTATCATCGGTGTTAGGAAGCTGATTTGGCTTTTCATCGATGTTGTTATCTCTGCAAGTAGGTCTTTCAGTCTCTCGCTTACTTGGTGTATTCTTTCCAGGTATACTGAGATGCTTATCATGCATCTTGCTACGACTTGTGGTCCTTTTCTTGCGCTTTCAACCAGGACTTTCATCGAGCTTTCTATCAGTGTTGATGGGAATGCGAGTATTGCTCCTCTTTTGCTGTCAAATATTGATTCTTTCACTCCCATGCCTAGTTGTTTTATGTTTATGCTTGCTATTCCGAAGAACTGTCCTGTTGGTGTTCCTTTCATGTTTTCTGCTACTTTTCCGAGTGCTAGTTCTGTTGGTATTCCATCTCCTATCCTGTTTCCGAGTTGAAACAACGACCCTGCGAATTCCCTTTCTAGCTCTATTGTTCTTTCTCTTATTATCATGAGTTTTTTTGTTCTTATCTTGTGATATGTTCCTATTGCCACCCCCATTCCCAGGATCATGAGCAGGCTTAGCATTACTGCTCCTATTCCGAATGGTCCGTAGCAGTCTTCTCCTGCCTTGCATGGCAGTCCGTCTGCGTTTCTGTAATCAAGGGCGCTTCCGAGTTTTTCTCCTATTGTGTAGTCCCACATCGGGTTGAGTTGGTGTACTATTATTGGTAGTAGTCCTATGAACAGGAATATTACTCCTATGAACACTGCTGGTATTATTGCGTCAACCTCTATTCCCATGAAGTCTGTTTTTGTGTATCTCTCGTAGTCTGGTATGTCTTCTATGATGTTCCTTTCCCCATAACCTAATGGTCTTTTTTGTAGTATGTTGATTCCCATGTAGTATACTCCCATGGGCAGTATTAGGTTGTATACTATTGCCAGATGCCACCATTTTACTCCCAGGAATGTTCCCATGAGGGGGAGTATTATCAGCCCTAGTATTGGCAGTATTATCCCTATCATGTGAAGGAACGTTATTGGTGATTTCACGTCGTGTGCGAAGTGCAGCATTCTTTCGTATGTTCCCTCAAGTATTACCTGCAGTGCCTTTTCGAGTCTGTCTACTCTTCTTGCTTCGTCTGGTTCAAATAGGCTGCTTTCTATGAGGTGGAATGATTCTACGAATTCGAGGTTGTGTTTTCTCCATTGTACTAGGTAGTCGTCTAGGCTTTCTTTTAGCGTTGAGTATTTTCCTACCTCTACGTCCCAGAACACCTTTCTCATGTCTAATGCCAACGGGTTGCCTATGTGTTCCCCTGCGAATTTTATTGCGTGCTCCATGTTTGATGTGTGTCTCATGTACATTACTATGTAGAGTATGCACATGACCATCTGGTTGCTTGCTTTCAGTCTCCATTTCGTGGCTATCTGCATCGGCAGTTTTGACAGTGGTTTTGTCATTGCGAATCCTGCGAGCATTATCAGTAGCAGTAGCAGTATTGTTGATGTTGTGAGCATTCCCATGCTTGATGCTATTCCTTCTGCGTCTGGTGGTCCGGGCATCATGTAGAAAAGTACGCCTAGCATCAGTGCTATGATTATCGATGCGAAGAGGACTAGTGTTGCGAAGCTTGTTGCTCCGTCTGGTGTTATGTTTATGTGTGCTGTTTTTATTGCGTGTTCTAGTTCCTCTCTTTCTTCTTCCTTGGGAGATACTTTTATCAGCCCTTCTGCGAAACTACATAGTTTTTCGTATGCTGACAGGGCATTGCTCATCGCCTCTTCTCTGAATATTATGTATTCTTTAGAAAAAGCCTCGTTGCTTGCTACTCCGGAGTCGTATGAATCTATGTAGCTTCCTATCTTCTTGCCGTACTTATTGAGGATCTCCCTGACGTCCTCGTCTGTTGGCTGCATCCATTTACCTCTTTTTTACATCCTTTTTCTTTCTTTTATTTTCTGTTTTAACCACTCTTCCCATTCGTATAATATCATTTTGCTGTCGAGGTTCCCGACCTCTTCTCTTACCTTGGCTGATATCCTGTGGAATTGGTCGTTTGAAAGTATTACGAATTCTGCCTCTAATAGGTCTGGCATTTTTTGTTTTTCTGCGTATTGCACGAGTTTTTCTTTTGTGCTTGCTCTTAGTGTTATGTTGTCCCATACTGCGGGCCAGTTTCCTACCCAGTCTTTCACGTTGCCTGCTATTGCTTTTATTATTTCGCTGTCTCCGTTTATTAAGTCGTCTGTTGGTTCCAGCATGTCTGTTTTTGAGTTGTATTTCATCAAATCGACGAATCCCCTTTCCCTTAGTGGGTCGTCTTCCCAGTGTTTTCTTACTTCTGTTATGCTCATCATTCTTCTCCATCTGTGTAGTCCGTCTGGGCTTTTGATGGGGTTTGCTATTATTATTATGTCCGTTGCTTTGAAGCTTGTTCTTGGCACTTGTAAATCATTTACTACCCTGTCGAATACTCCATAGGGAGAGTCTCCGTGTATTGTTCCCGCAACAACGTTGGCTAATGCTCCTATTCTCATTGCTTCATACAAGGCAAATGCCTCTTTGCTTCTTATTTCTCCTACTATCAGGCTTGAGTCTCCCATTCTTAGGCTTGTTCTTATTCCCTCGTCTGCTGGTATCTCTGCCCCTCCTGTTGTTAGTGCGCTTCTTACTTTAAGTGGCTGTATGTTATACCCCAATTCTCTTAGTGCGTCTGTTGGTAGTTCTAGCGTATCTTCTACTGTGATTATCCTGTATTTTCTCATTACCTCTACTAATGCTGCTCCCAGCAATGATGTTTTTCCTGAGCTTCTTGTTCCTGCTATCAGCATTGTTCTTGATCCGTCTATGATAAAGCTCATGAGTCCTGCTGCTAATGGATTCATCATCTTGTTTTTTATGAATAGTGGCAGTGTCCATGGTTTGTCCCTGTGTCTTCTGAATGTGTATGATAGTCCGTGGGGGTTTAGTGGGTTTTGTACTATTGCTACCCTTGCTCTTGCTCCTGGCACTCTTAGTTCTGTATCTAATATTGGATTTGCCTCGTCTAGTGGCCTTCCTGATAGCATTCTGAATTTTGATGCCCAGCTTTGTGCGTCTGTTCTTGATGGTATTATGTTGGTCATGCATTCGTCATAGTCTTGGTGTACTAGGAATATTGGTGTCTCTCCTATCGGTCCGTTTATTGTTATGTCCTGTACCTTGTCATCTTGCAACAAAACTTCAACCAGTCCGAATCCTACTGTGTACCTTACGAGTATTTCAGCTAGTTCATTTAGTTCGTCATAGTCCAGGTCTATTCCTCTTGCTTCTGCCAGTTCCTGTAGTAAGTCTTTTCCTATGTTGATGAAGGTGTTTCTCATCTTTTCTGGTTCTAGGAATTCTTCTTCTCGCGGTTGGTGTTCTGATAGCACCTGTCTTGCATAGTCTAGAAGCATGTATTTATCTTCTGTCAGTTTGAATTCTGGGGGGTTTAGATGATAGATGTATTTGATGTCTTCTGGTATGCTCAGCACGTTTATCTCAGAGTTTCCCACGGTGTATACGTCTAGTACTTGTGAGTTTAGTGGCATCTGGGCCATTAGTCTTGTTAATAGGAAGTCTGGTGTTATTGTTGGTTTGAATATTAGTGAGTATAGGCTTCTGTCTCCTAGGTGGTATCCTGCCAAGTTGTTTATTGATATTTGTACTATTCTTGTTCTTTCCAGCAGTTCATGTATGGATTGCAGTAGGTCTATGAATATCTGTTCGGATTCTGCCTCTTCTTCTGTTTGTGCTTTCTTCAGTCTTAGTTTCTCGTCTCTTGCCACCCTTTTCAGCTCTACATACGCACCTAATGGGTCGCTTCTTAGTAGGTTGAACACTATGTCTTGTACAATGGCATATCTTCTTGGCAGGTCTTCTACTGTTGCCTCTGTTCCCATGGCTCCTATGCTTAGTGCTCTTTTCTGTTTTACCAGTCTGTTGTACACCATGGCTATTTCGTTGAGCATCTGCGTCTGTGCATAGTCGTAGCTGTAGTGTTTTCTCTGTGCGAACACTATCCTGCTTGTTGATGGTGCTTCGACGAGTTTGTCTATTGTCATTGCCATTACTATGGCGTTGTCTTCTACAGAAGGTAGGTATGGCCAATCTTCTAGGTTGATCTTCATTACCTCTTCGTTTCCCTCTTTCAGGATTTCATATCCCCACGTTGGTATTTTCTTCTCGGCCATTAATCACCACTTTTAAATATAAACACAAGTTTTAATAGTTGAGTTATAAGTATTATCTTCATTTAAAATAGTTTTCGCTTTAAAAAATGGCAGAGCAAACCGAAGAAGTTAACTTGTCGTATGTTCTTAGTGATTTGAACGCTCGTGTTAGGGTTCTTGAGAGTAAGTACAGCCTTTTTGGTGAGCGTTTGCTTGTTATTAACCAGAATATGATTGAGGAATACAAAAAGACGATGCGTGATATGAAGACTATTCAGGCTGAGATTGCTGAGATGAAGAAGGAAGTTTTCTATCTTAAGGAGGTCTTGACTGATTTTAACAAGGAGCTTGATATGTTTGCTAGGAAGGACAGCGTTAAGGTTTTAGAAAAGTATATTAACTTGTGGAATCCTATGAATTTTGTTACAGAGCAAGAGGTTGTTAACATAATCAAAAGGGAGGTTGGTAAAAAATTGTAGTTCCCACTGATCTTGTTTTGGATATGAGGAAGAGGGGTATGGCTGATGAGGACATAGTTGAGGACCTCGCGAATAAGAACCATACTTACCAAGAAATTTCTGAAGCTCTGAATCAGGCTGATATTAAGTCTGGTGTTGCTTCTGTTGATGAGAATTATTCTCAGTCTGGTCAGATGCAGGAGTCTGCCTTGACCAGGGGTCCTGGTGGTGCTGTCGTTTCTGCTGAGGATGTTCCTGCACCTTCTCCTACGGAGTCTGCTAATATGGAGTCTTCTTCCGGTTTTCCCCAGTCTGTTGAGGTTTCTTCTACTTCACTTTCTCCTTCCATTCCTTACACTCCTCAGGTTCCTTCGCTTTCGAGTGAGGATGTTCAGGAGCTTATTGAGTCTATAATAGAAGATAGGTGGCAGCAGGTTGTTGCCAGCGTTGGTGATATTGGTTTGTGGAAGAGCCAGGTTGATGATGATCTTTCGGCGATTAAGCAGGAGATCCTGCGTGTTGAGGATAGGATGGCTCGTTTGCAGGCCTCTTTGATTGGTCGTGTTGATGAGTATGGTAAGTCTATCTCTAAGGTTGGTACTGAGGTTGAGGCGCTTGAGCGTGTTTTCCAGAAGATTATGGAGCCTATGACCACGAATATCAAGGAACTGAATAGGATTACTCAGGAACTTAAGAGAAAATAATTCTTTTTTAGTCTTCTGATGCTATTAGCCGTACTGCCTGCGATGCTATTATAAGTAATAAGAACATTCCGAGTACCTTCGGGCTGAACACTATGCTTCCTACTGTTACGAGGAAGTGTTGGCCTCCTTCTGGTGGAGTTGTTGTGGTTCCTGTTGCTTCTTCTGGTGATGTGGCGGGGAAAGGTCCCTGTGTTATCGATGCTATTTTTGAACCAAACACCTGTGTGAATGCTATTATCAGCCCTATTATCAGTATTATCAGCACTGTCCATACTGTTCCGCTTTCTGACATTGCGTCTGATATTGTTTCTGCTTTTACCCCCATGAACATGAATATGAGGAGCAGGCTCATTATTATGACGAGAAGTATCACCAGCCATGGTGTTATTACTGTTATCAGCTGTCTTGCGTCTGATACGAACATGAACAGCATTGCTACGCTGAATGCTACCAACGCATCCACTCCTGCTGTTGATCCCAGCAGTTTTGTCTTTTGCAGTATTGCGAAGAATACCGTGAAGACGAATAGGAAGATGAATACTGGTATGAAGTACTGCAGTATGTTTATGTCGAGTACTGTGGCCATCTTATTTTCCGCTTCCTCTTAGAGAGTCCCCTATGTCTTTGAATCCCTTGTACATTCTCATGTCTTCCCCTTCTTTTTTCTTTGAGACGAGCAGCCAAAACACTATCAGGCCTGCTGCTATGAATGCTATCCATTGTATGTCTGTTTCTGTTATCTCGAGCCAGTCTGGCAGCCATGCTATGCCTTCTTCTTCTGCTGCATTGCCTAAAGCCCATATCACTCCTACGAGTCCTATTATGAAGAATACGAATAGCAGTCCTCCGCCCCATTTGTCTGACTGTATCCCGAATATTCCGAGCACGATTAGCAGTGCTATTATTACGAGTACGAACATTGATACGTTTGGTAGGAATCTGTTCATCAAAGCGACTAGTGTGTCGTTCCTTACCATCAGGAATCCTGCTACGAGTGCTATTACTATGTTGAATTTGTGGCTGTCTTTTCCGAATATGCTTGTTTTTTCCAGTATTCCGAATATTATTGTGAATATTAAGAAGAATGGTAATACAACGTCATAGAACCCCACTGACTCCAGGTCTGAGATTATGTTGACGAAGTCTATGTTCTCTAATACCATTTTTATTCCCCTCCTTTTTTACTTCCGCCTGTTATGAAGAGTATTGCCCCTATCACTACGCCTAGGAATATCAGTGTCATTCCTGCTGTTGATGTCCAGAAGTTGAATCCGAACATGTCCCAGAATTCGTTCCACCATCCTACTGCGTTGAGGAATATCAGGAATATTCCTACGAAGAGTATGAAGATGAGGAACCATTTCAGTCCCTTATAGCTTTCGAAATTGAATTCCTTGTCGCTCATTATGAATCCGACGACCATCATCAGGCTCATTATCACTACGAGTAGCACTGCTACTTGCGGCATTGATATCTGTATTGCTTCTACAAGTCTTGGTGTTGCGACGAAGAATAAGGACATCACGAATGCTATCATTGCGTTGATGTTTGTTTTTGGTTTTCCGTCTTGTATCCCGAACACTCTTGTTTTTTCCAGCACTCCGAATACGATTGTGAAGATTAGTAAGAATGGCAGTATTATGTCATAGAAACCTAAGTCTTTGAGGAACTCTAGTCCTCTACCCAACGGAGTTACCATGTTGTAATAAAAAAATTAACTAGTATAAAAATCTTCTTATTTAGGCTCTTCTTCAGACTCTTCGTATGTCGGTATTGCCTGTTTTGAGATTATTACCACGTCTCCTACTGACTTGACGTACTGGTGTGGTACTATTACTCCCTTTGCTCCGCCGAGTATTTTGCTTAAGAAGGAGTTTCTCGATGCCCTCACTTTCCAGCCGTGCACCTTGTTTTGTGCAAGGATCGCTTCTTCAATGTCTCCGAAGTAATCGCCTGTGTCAGTGAAAACTTTCATCTCATATAGGTCTGTTACTTGTTTCATCTTTAGCATGACTTTCTACCTCCTTGTTTTCCTTTCACGAGAAACCTTTTTAAGTATTTAAAGATTGTTGTTATCGATGCTTAAATTTGGTAATTTGACTCTTGTAGGCACTTCTCACGTCTCTGCCGATTCTGTTAGGGAGGTTGAGCGTGTTATTTTGGACGTTAAGCCGGAGATTGTTGCCCTGGAGCTTGACTTCCCCCGTTTCAGTTCCCTGTTATCACCCCAAAAGCGTAAATTGTCGATTTGGGATGTTCGTAAGCTGGGTTTTAGGGGTTTTTTGTTTAATCTTATTGGTGCCTGGGCTGAGAAGAAGATTGGGGATATTGTTGGTGTCTCTCCCGGCTCTGAGATGTTGAAGGCTGCGCACACTGCTAACAGGACTGGTGCTGACATTGCTTTGATTGACCAGGACATTGCTATTACCCTTAATCGTTTGACTAAGTCTATTACCTGGAGGGAGAAGTTCCGTTTTGTTGGGGATTTGTTGAAGGGTTTTTTTGTCCGTAAGCCTGTTGTTAATTTTGACTTAAGGAAGGTTCCTTCCAAGGAGGTTATTGAGTTGCTTATCAGCAAGGTTAAGAAGGATTATCCCTCTTTTTATCGTGTTTTGATTGCTGAGCGTAATGTTTACATGTCAAAAAATTTATATAATCTCTTAACTCTCAATAAGAAAGTAGTGGCTGTTGTTGGGGCTGGCCATGAGGAGGAGATTGTTGCCTTGATTAAGACTTACGATCAGCCTCAGCGTACTAAGCTCGTTATGTTGAAACAGGAAAAGAATGGTTAGTTTTTCGGGAAAAGAGGTGGGGCATTTAGTTTTTGCTACTCTGGCTCTTGGTGTTGTTTTCGGTTTTGATGATGGCCGTGAGTCTTTTATTGTTTCTTTGTGGTTTTTGAATTTCTTCCGTGTCTGTCTTATCTCCGCTGCTGTCCTTCTTGCTTATTCCTTGGCCCAGAAGTTGGTTGCCAATCATTATGGTTGTTCTTCTGAGTTCAGGTTGTGGAGTGTTCAGCGTTACTGGTTTAAGCCTATTAACAAGTTTAAGAGGCCTATGCCCTTGGGTGTTATTGTTGGTCTTCTTGTTGCTTTCCTTTCATCGGGGAAATTGTTCTTTGCTGGTGTTGCTTCTTTTGATTTGATTGAGGAGCGTTATAGGCGTGTTGGTCGTAAGTATCTTAATGTTACTGCCATTGAGGTTGCTAAGATTGCCCTTTCAGGTGTTTTTGCTTCTTTGTTGCTTGCTTACATAATGGCGGGTTTTGGTTTCAAGGATTTTGTTTTCGTTGCCACGTTGTTTTCTGTTTTCCAGATGATTCCCCTGCCTCATCTTGATGGTGTTAGAATTTTCTTCGGTTCTATTCCTATTTTTGCTTTCTCGGCTGCTTTTGTTCTTCTTTCTGCCCTGCTTCTTAATCTTGTTTCTGCCTCGACTGCTTTTTTCTTCAGCTTTATCGCTGCCGGTATTTTCTTCATAATGTTCTTTTACTACAGGACTTATTCTAGCTGAATATGCTTATCACGCCTTTCTGCGTGAGCCATATCGCTGCTATCCATGTCAGTATGTTGAAGTAGCCGTAGAATGCTATTAGGACTATTATTCCTGCTGCTATGTCCAACATGCTTGGTACGCTTTTTATGAATATTATTCCTTTTATTATTAGGTATATTCCTAGTGCGAAGGCCATTGTTTTGGCAGCACCAAATCTCAGAAGGATTATGCTTAGTGCTGTAAGCAAATCCATTATGCCTAGTAGCTTTATTACCATGTTTTGCCTATAACCCCAAATTTTAAATTCTTATTGGTTTCAGGTAACTTTTATATACTTCTTGCCTTTAACTTTTAGGGGGTTTAGTGGTGTTTTATTCTCAAAATGGAACTGAAAGATTTTAATCCTAGGCTTTATCAGCAGTCTATTTTTGATACTTGCAAGAGTAAGAACTGTCTTGTTATTCTTGGTACTGGTTTGGGTAAGACTGGTGTTGCCATGATGCTTGCTTCCCACCGTTTGGATTTGTTCCCTAATTCTAAGGTGCTTTTTGTTGCCCCTACAAGGCCTCTGGTTGCCCAGCATTTTGAGACTTTCAAGCGTCATGTTAACATAGATTCGAGCAAGATGGTTTTCTTTACTGGTAATGTTAAGCCTGAGGAGCGTGCTAGGCAGTGGAGGGATGCTTCTATCATCTTCTCAACCCCCCAGAGCATCAGTAATGATATTATAAGTGCCAGGATTTCCCTTGAGGATGTTTCTGCCCTGATTATTGATGAGATTCAGCATTGTGTTGGTGATTATGATTATGTTTGGATTTGTAAGCAGTATAACAAGGTTGCTAAGTTTCCCCGTATTCTCGGCCTTACAGCCTCTCCTGGCAGTGATGCTGATAAGATTAATGAGGTTTGCAAGAATGCTTTTATTGATGATGTTGAGATTCGTACCGATGAGGACCCTGATGTTAAGCCTTACATAAAGCAGGTTGACCTTGATTATGTGCTTGTTGACCTGCCTGAGGATTTCAAGGTGGTGCAAAAATACCTGAATGATTGTCTTAAGTCTAAGATGCAGAAGTTGAAGGATTATGGTGTTATACAATCCATCAGCAATCTTTCCAAGAAGGATATGCTTTCTATCCAGAAGGATTTGCAGCGTAGGATTATTTCCGGTGATCGTGATTTTATGATTCGTAATGCTGTTTCAGTTCTTGCAGAAATCATGAAGGTCAACCACGCGTTGGAATTGTTGGAGACCCAGGGCATTTCCTCCTTGTTTACCTACATGAAGGGTATTTTTGAGTCTGCCTCTAAGACCAAGGTTCGTGCTGTTAAGCGTCTTGTTCTCGATCCTAACTTCAAGTCTGCCTATGTTAAGACGCAGATTCTTTTTGACGGCTCTGTTGAGCATCCTAAGCTTGATGTTCTTAAATCGTTGGTTTCTGCCGAGGTTGCTAAGAATCCTGATTGCAAGATTATTGTTTTCAATCATTATCGTGAGTCTGTTAGTCGTCTTGTGGGCTCTCTTAATGAGTTGGAGAATGTTAATGCTAAGTTGTTTGTTGGTCAGGCTAAGAAGGGTGGTACTGGTTTATCTCAAAAAGAGCAGCTGAAGATTCTGGAGGAGTTCAAGGCGGGCAAGTATAATGTTATTTGTATGACCTCTGTGGGTGAGGAAGGCCTGGATATTGTTTCTGTTGACCTCGTTATTTTCTTTGAGCCTGTGCCTTCTGCTATCCGTTCTATCCAGAGGCGTGGTCGTACTGGTCGTCAGTCTAAGGGTCGTGTTGTTGTTCTTGTTACGAAGAACACTCGTGATGAGGCTTATCGTTGGACTGCTCATCATAAGGAGAAGCGTATGCATCGTGTTATTGCGAGTTTGAAGGGTAAGCTGCAGTTGAAGTCTGAGAGGCAGCCTGACTTGACTGCTTTTATTGATGGTAAGAAGCCTGGCAAGGATCCTTTTAATGTTACTGTTGATTCTAGGGAGAAGTCTTCTAATGTTGCCCGTGAGCTTGTTAACCTCGGCCTTAATGTTTCGATGCAGAATCTTCCTGTCGGTGATTATGTTATTTCGAAGCGTGTTGGTATTGAGTTGAAGACTAAGGAGGATTTTGTTAATTCCCTGATTGATAAGCGTTTGTTGCCTCAGATTAAGGCTATGCGTGATAATTTTGAGTCTCCTTTGTTGATTATTGAGGGTGAGGAGGATATTTATTCAATCCGTAGGGTTCATCCTAATGCTATTCGTGGTATGCTTTCTAGCATTGCTATCGATTACAGCGTCCCTATAATTTATACCAAGAATTCGAGGGATACTGCTGAGTTTATTCAGACTATTGCTAGGCGTGAGCAAGAGAATAAGGAGCGTGATTTCCCCTTGAGGTTGGAGCGTAAGCCTATGACGACTAAGGAGCAACAGGAGTATATAGTTGAATCTCTTCCTGGTGTCGGCCCTTCTCTGGCCAAGTCGTTGCTTAGTGAGTTCGGTAGCGTTTCTAGGGTTTTTTCTGCTGGTAAGGATGATCTCCAGAAGGTTGAGAACCTTGGCCCGAAGCGTGCTGAGGACGTGCGGCGCGTGGTTGATGAGCCTTACGAAGGTACTCAGTCATAGCCTTGAAGTCTACTCTGTATGTCCTGTCTTTCAGTTCTCCGTTTAGTTTTATTGTCTCTTCTGGGTCTTTTACTATCACCAGTTCTCCGTCTTGTCTGCTGTAGTTTTGTAGGTTAACTGGTTCCAGCAGTACCACTTTCTCTTCGAGCTGGTTCGCTCTTTCCATCAGTGCTTTTTCCAGCATTCCTATATGTTCTGGCTCTCCGTTCTGCAGTACCACCAGCTTTCTTCTCTGTTTGACTTCGAAGTAGCCTCGGACGATTTCCCCTATAACGCTGTTGTAGAACTCATTTTCGGTTTTGTTTTCCATTCCGAAAATTAAAAAGCGGTTTGGTTATTATATAAATTTTTTTATTCTAGAGAATATGTTTCAAGGGTTTCGTAGATCGGCCCTTCTGGTGCTAGTGTGCTTTTTATCAGTTTGAATTCTTTGACCTCGAATTTTATCTCTTCTGTTTTTATTCTCAGTTTTTCTTGCATTGTTTTCTTGTCTTTTACGGATTTCACCCTGCCTAGTGTTAGGTGTGCCTTGAATCTCTCGTCTTTTGGGAACATGTCCGCAAGTTCAGAGTCTATTTTTTGTTGTAGTTCGCTTACTTTTCCTTTTATTGCTATCCATATTACGTTTATGTGGCTCTCGTTTGGGAATGCCCCCATTCCTTCCAGGTTTACTTCGAATTTTTTCATCTTTATTTTTCCCAGTTTTTCTTTAACCTGTTGGAGTTGTTTCTCATCTATTTCTCCTAGGAATTTCAGTGTGCAGTGGTAATCCTTGACAAGATTGATGTTGCCTAGGCCTGAGAATTGTTTTTGTATCCCTTTTATTTTTTCCTGGTGTTCTTTTGGTATTTCTACGGCTATGAATGTTCTCATATCAGCTCTCCTACTATCTTTGCAGCGAGTTTTACTGTCATTTCGTTCACGTCTTTTTGTGGGTTAACCTCTACTATGTCTGCTCTTTTTAAATTCTTTAGTATTTTCAGTCTTTGTATGAAGTATATCAGGTCTCTTGCCTGCATTCCTGCAGGTTCTATGTATCCTGTCCCCGGTGCTTGTGATGGATCCACAACATCTATGTCTATTGATATGTAAAGTGCATCAAACTTTCTTGCCCTTTCCATTATCATGTCGCATGTTTCTTCCATGTTTTCTCTCAGGTCTTTCATGGTGTAAAATGTTATTCTTTTGTCTTTTATGTAGATCTGCTCTTTCTTGTCCATGTTCCTTATCCCTACGAGTATGACATTCTCTTTTTTCAGGCTTCCTTCTTCTATCAGTGTTTGTATGAAGTCCTCGTGGCTGGGTGGTGCAAAATTATTCTCGCAGTCTGGATGCGCATCAAACATTATTATCCCTGCATTGCTGTTTTTTTGCACTACCTTCTTGAATAGAGAATAGGTTATTGAGTGATCCCCCCCTATGAATATATCTCCCTCTTTCTCGAATATCCTTTCGTTGGTTTCTTCTATGTTGCTCGGATTAACCACAATCTCATCTATCTCATAGAATAATGTTCTGCCTTGTTCGTTAACGAATATGTTCTTTAGGGCTTCCACTATCTTATCCGGTGCCTTTTCTGTTCCGAGGTTCTTTCCTAGGCTTCCTTGTGATGTTCCCACTTTTACTATTTTCATGTGTTTATTGACTTAGAATTTGTCTTTTAAAGCTTATGCTTTGAATATTTTTGGCAGTTTTGGTGCGCTCTGTCCCTGGTATGTTCCCCTGTATGGTTTTTCTATCTCTCCGCATAGTTCTTCCAATTCCACTTTTCCGCAGTACTGTCCGTTTAGTATTCTCCATGGTCTGAATGACCAGAATTCGAGTGTTATCTCCCCGTCGAATCCCGGATCGAAGAATCCTGCGAAGTGGGATAGTAATCCTACTCCCAGTCCTGTTGCCTCTCTTGACAGCCTTCCGCATAAATTCCCTAGTTTCACCCTCTCTTGTGTTCCCAGTAGGTACAGCCTGTCTTTTTCCATGAATAGGTGTTCGTTCCCCTCAAGCTCTTCGAAGTATTCGTCTGGGTTGTAGAAGTTTTGTTTTGTTAAGTCAAGGGGTTTTGATGCTCCTCTTCTGTGTGCGTATACTTTTTCTGTGCTTAGTGTTAGCCTTAGGCTGTCTTTTTCCAGTATTTTCTCCAGCTTTACTGTTTTGTTTTCCTGTAGTACGTTTATCAGGTCGCTGCCGTAGTATTCTTTTATCTTGCTTCTATCCAGGTGTGATGAGTCCCTTTCCCTTAGTCTCATCTGGAACAGTCTTGTTTTTTGTGGTATTAGTGTTATTGGGAATGCGAATGGTTCTACGACAAAGTAGAAGTGGTCTGGTTCTCTTTTTGGCACTCCTGGTTCCAGCACTCCGAATTTTTCTGAGAATGCGTGGCACATGCATCCGACTCTTCCTGTGGTGCTTTTTGCGTCTGTTTCTCCCTCGTATTGTTCTGGCAGTCTTACTTTCTCATGGCTTTTTACGACATATATGTAGCCTGGGTGGCAAACATACCCTGATTCTGGTATCTTTATCTTTTCAGTTGCGTAGCGATGTAATGCCAGTAAGTTGAATCTTGTG
>JAZDEN010000030.1:0-7077 GCA_043808805.1 archaeon
GCAATGCCAACATCAGCATGATGAATCCTAACATTCTTTATCAAGGATTTAAGATTCTTTGCATTGCTGGGATCAGGAAGATGATGGGGAAAAGAAGGATCAGGCCTACAATAAAGGGGAGAAACATCACAACCAATTAACTTGAGAACCTTAGGAGCAACAAGACAAGTAGTACCATTACCAGAATCAATAACCACCTTAATCTTCTTCCTCAACATGAACTTATTCTTTATGTTATTGATGTAATCAGACATAACACGAGTACTACGAAGTTTGCCCTTACCCTTCCTGAACCTGCCGGACTCTGCCATCCTCTTCAACCTCATAATCTCCTCACCATAAACAGGAGAAAGGCCTTTGCTCAACTTCAAACCATTATATTCCTTAGGATTATGAGAGCCGGTAATCATGACACCAGCATACCTCTTGTGATGGGCAACAGAAAAATAAAGCAAGGGAGAGGGAACAACACCAACATCAAGAACATTACAGCCAACAGACAGCAAACCTTTCACAACAGCATTCCTCAACGAAGAAGAACTAGAACGGTTATCACGACCAACAACAACCGACTTACCTTTAATGTAAGTGCCGAAAGCTTTTGCGATCAACTCAACTACCTGAGGGGTTAAATCCTTGCCAACAACACCCCTTATGTCATACTGCCTGAAAATCACTTCCGGTAGAATTTTGCAGCCTCCTCCGGAGTAACGGCATTGATTATCGTGTCAGTACCGAACTCAAAACCAGCCCATTGGGAAAACCTAGGCAATATCTCAATGTGGAAGTGGAAATCAGACTTCCCAGGAGCGTTATGAATAACAAAATTATAAGAAGCATTAATCTTTTGCAGCCTCAACAAAATCTTCTTCAGCATCGAAGCAAGAGAGGCAAAATCATTAACATCAACCAAACTCTTAATATGCTGCTTCGGGAAAATCCACACCTCCATAGGGAAACGCGAGGCAAAAGGAGTGAAAGAAATGAAAGACTTGTTCTCAAAAACACGCCTCGGACCATGAGCTTCCAGCTTGATAATACTACAGAAAGGACAGGAGGAATACTTCCTGAAAGCCTTAAGCTCATCCTCAACAAGCTTAGGAACCTGGTTGTAGGCAACAATCTGGGAATGCGAATGACAAAGAGAAGTACCAGCCTCTTTACCATGATTCTTGAAAATAAGAACATACTTGGAATCAAAGGCAAGGATACGCTTAACATAAGAATCAAGGACAATAACCAGGTGGTCAATAGGCAGATTGGCAAGAGTCTTATTGTGATCGGGAGTCTCGACAAGAACCTCATGATGACCGGAAGCAGAGAAATAATTCAGGAAAGTACTGCTGTGCTGCTTAACAGGGATGTTAGTAACAGCAGAAAACTTATTCGGGAAACAGCGGACAAGCCACCTGCCGTTCCTGCTGACAACATAAGAAGAAGGGGGGGTCATATTCTCGTGGCCAGGACAGAATGGACAGTTAGACTTGTTATTCAAACGGACCTTAGTCTTAAAATCAGAAGGCCTCTTCGCACGGTCGGTAGCAATCAAAACCCACCTGTCTAGTATGTAATCCTTCCTCAACTCTCCCAAAATACCACCTCTCTTTTATATATTTTTAGACATACTCATTTAAAAAGCTTTTTGTAGTTTAGTTGTTTAATAAGTTTTAAATACCCGTATTTTATGAAAAACTACATGCGCAAGTGGATTGTAATATTATTTGCACTGGCAATACTAGCAATAGCGACTGCTGCACAGGAAAACTGCGAGCAGGACTCATGCTCTGCTGCCAACGACAGCACAGGAAACCTGGTTTCAACGTTTGTTAACTCAACCGAAGAGGATGGGATATGTGTAATATACTTCTACGGCCAGGAATGCTCAAAGTGCGCAGAGATAAAGCCATTCATAGAAGACCTGGAAAAGAAATATGCAGGAAAAATCCACATAACAAGATATGAGGTATACCACAACCTGGAAAACTACCAACTATACAGCAAATACTGCTCAATACAGAGCATACCACTAGAGCAGAGGGGAATACCCTTAGTAGCCATCGGAAACAAATTCTTCATGGGAACATCACAGATAGAAGAAAACCTGGAACCTGCAATACAAGAGGCAATAGCAAAAGGGGAAAACATCTGCCCGCTGCCGGAAGACATGAGCTGCCATGGCCTGGACTACAACGAAACAGAAACCAACCCGGTAATACCAGGATTGAAAGACAAGGTAACGCTGCCCTTGGTCATAGTATCAGGACTGATAGACGGAATAAACCCATGCGCATTCGCAGTCCTAATCTTCATGATAACATTCCTCATCGAAATATCAAGCACCAAAAAAAGGATGATTAAGGCAGGAGCCGTATACATAATAGCAGTATACATAACATACTTCCTAGCAGGACTAGGACTATTATCAGTAATACAGATATCAGGAATAACAGGCATAATAGTAAAAGTGGCAGCAGGACTTGCAATAATAGCAGGACTCATAAACATAAAAGACTATTTCTGGTACGGCAAGGGAATAAGCCTCCAGATACCAGAATCTAGAAAGGGAATGATACAGAAATGGGTGTTCAAGGCCAACATACCAGCAGCAATAGTCCTAGGATTCCTAGTGTCAATGTTCGAACTCCCATGCACAGGAGGAATCTACCTTGCAATACTCGCAATGCTAGCCAACACAGTAACAAAAACGACAGCAATATACTACCTACTAATATACAACCTCATGTTTGTCCTGCCACTGATAATAATACTGCTAGCAGTAACATTCGGGATGAAAGCAGAACACATAGAAAACTGGAGACAATCAAAGAAAAACTGGATGAAACTGGTAATGGGACTGCTGCTCATACTATTAGGAGTTGCACTATTCTTCGGCTGGTTCATATGAAAAAAAGGCACATAGCACTCATAATACTAACACCCATCATAATACTCCTTCTCAACTTCAGCATACTGGCATTCAACGAGGATTACTACAAGAAACAATACCAAAAAAACAACGTCTACGCAGAGATACCAGAACAAGAGGCCCAACAAGCAACTGATGAGCTGATAAACTACCTAAAAGAAGGGGGGGAAATAACCTACTTCAACGAAAAAGAGAAACAACACCTCCAGGACGTAAGGCGCATAATAAAAATACTGATGACAACACTCTACATAGCAATACTCGCAGCCACAATAATCCTATCAATAACATTCATACAAAACAAGAAACAACTGGGAATAGCGCTAATAGCAGGAGGACTGCTAACAATACTGGTGCTAATCCTCCTTGCAGCACTGCTGATGAACTTCCAGACCTCATTCATAAAATTCCACGAACTGGCATTCACAAACAATCTGTGGATATTAGACCCGGAAACGGACAAGCTAATAGTCCTCTTCCCAGAGAGCTTCTTCTACCAGATAACAAAGGACATAGTAACAAGAAGCCTGATAACAGCGATGCTGACAATAGCAGCAGGACTGGCACTAACCAGAGTAAGAAACAGGCACGAAAAACAACCATTTAGCCATTAAACAAAAAATTTATAAAAGAAATTCGTATCGATTTGTATGAAATGGTAAAAATAAAAGTGTATTCTACACCCACATGCCCATACTGCGTTATGGCAAAAGACTTCTTGAAGCAAAACAAGATAAAGTTTGAGGACATAGATGTATCAAGAGACCACAAAGCAGCAGATGAGATGGTAAAGAAGACAGGGCAATATGGGGTTCCCGTCATAGAAATTGACGGGAAGATAATAATAGGTTTTGACAAGGAAGCAATAAAAAAGGCCTTGAAATTATGAAGTATGATGTAGTGGTAATAGGAGCAGGACCTGCCGGAATTAGCTCTGCAATCTACACGGCAAGGTCAAAGCTGAAAACCCTCATAATCGGAAAAATTCTAGAAAGCAAACTATCAATGAGCCACAAAATACACAACTACTTCGGATTCAAAGAAGGAATAGAAGGCAGCATGCTACTGAGAAACGGGATAGAACAGGCAAAAAAAGTAAAAGCACAAATAATAGACGGAGAAATAGTGGACGTAAAAAGAAAAAATAAAGAATTCGAGCTAAAAGATGCAAAAAACAAAAAATACCAGACAAAGGCAATAATACTCGCAATGGGATCAAAAACAGACGCACTGGGAATAAAAAAAGAAAAAGAACTCATAAACAGGGGAGTGCACTACTGCGCAATATGCGACGGACCACTATACAAGAACAAGAGCATATGCATCATAGGCAACGGAAACCACGCAGCAGAAGAGGCGATAGAGCTGAGGGCATACTCAAAAGACATAATGCTGGTATCACAAAAAGGCAGGTTCAACATATCAAAAGAACTGACAAGGGAAATAAAAAAACAGAAAATAAAGATGATAGAAGGGGAAATAGTAGAATTTTCTGGGAAAAACAAACTGGAAAAAGTAATAATGAAAGACAAGGAAGTCAAGTGCGATGCAGCATTCATAGCACCGGGAACAGCATCATCAGCAAGCATAGCAAGAAAGCTAGGCATTGAGATAAGAGACAACAGGATAGTCGTAAACGAGAAAGGAGAGACTGATTTACAGGGAGTTTTCGCAGCAGGAGAATCAACAGGAAACAACAAGCAAATAGCGATATGCGTCGGAGAGGGATGCAACGCAGCGCTAAGCGCCATAAAATATTTAAGAGGAAGAAACATGTATGTAGACTATGCATGAGGTACAAACATGGCAGAATTCAAGATAATACACGACAGAGAAGGATGCATAGGATGCGGAATGTGTGCATCAGTATGCCCTGAAAACTGGTTCATGGCTGATGACGGAAAATCAAGCCCAAAGAAAACAGACCTTGATGAAATAGGATGCAACGATGAAGCAGAGAAAAACTGCCCAGTCAACGTGATACACGTAAAGAAAATAAAATAAAAAAGAGGAAATATGCTTGTAAAGACGATATGCCCATACTGCGGGGTAGGATGTTCTATAAACCTTGATGTGAACAACGGGAAGGTAACAGCAGCAAAACCAGATCCAGAAGACCCTGTAAGCAAGGGAAGGCCGTGCATAAAAGGACTCACCAGCCACCAGAGCATCTACGCAAAAGACAGAATAAAACAGCCAATGATAAGAAAAGGGAAGAAATTAAAAGAAATAAGCTGGAAAGAGGCATATGACCACATCCACAAGAAACTCAGGAAAATAAAAAGCAATGATATAGCGTTCTACGCCTCAAGCCCAGCAACAAACGAGGATTTATTTCTATTACAAAAATTCGCAAGAGAGACATTCCAGACAGAAAACCTCGATAGCTGCTCAAGACTATGCCACGCAACCACGGTCTATGCGCTAAACGAGGTATACGGGACAAAAGGAATGATAGCAACATATGAGGATTACGAGAATGCGGACTGCATACTAATCATAGACATGAACCCAGCTGTCTCATACCCAGTAGTGTTCAACAAAATAATGGAAGCAAAGAAGAAAGGAACAAAAGTGATATGCATAGGGGAACACCAGAACGAGACAGCAGAGCAGGCAGACATCTATGTTCAAATAATACCAGGAACACAAGTTGCTTTCCTGAACGCAATACTCAGAGAAGTCATAGAAAAAAACAAGGTCAAAGTGAACGAACACCTCAGAAACAAGATTAGAAGCTATACAAAACTCAGGGTAGCAGAGATATGCAAAACAACCACAGAAAAAATAGCAAGAGTGGCAGAAGAAGTGGTGAAAAGCCAGAAATTTGTAATAAGCTACGGCATGGGAATGACCCAACACACCAACGGAGCAAGCAACGTCTTCGCAGCAGCAAACCTCGCAATAGCAAAAAACGGCAAGGTAATATCAATGAGGGGAAAGGCAAACATACAAGGCGTGGGAGACATGAACTTCCAACCAACAGGAAGAGGAGCGACAATACTAAGCTACGTCTTCTACAAGCCAGTAAAGGCGATGTACATCATGGAAAGCAACCCAGCACAATCACTGCCGGAACTGAACAGGGCACACAAGATAATGAAAAAAATGTTCATAATACTACAAACAAGCTTCCCAAACCTCACAATGGAATACGCAAACGTCGTGCTGCCATCATGCACATGGGCAGAGACAGAGGGAACTTTCACAAGCGCAGAATCAAGAATAAGAAAGGTAAGCAGGGCAATAGAACCTGTATACGGAAAGCCGAACTGGAAAATCGTAAAAGAACTTGCAACATACTTCGGGAAGCACTACCACTACAAAAAACCAGAAGACATAATGAAAGACATAAAAAAAGAGATCAAGGAATACAACAACTTAGACATCCAGAAAATAGAGAGGGGAGAATCGCAGTTCGCTGAAAGAAAAGTCAAGTATGCAAGATACCATCCTTCAGAATTCGAGGGAATAGAAGAGCCAACATCAGAAGAATACCCATACTCACTAACAACACAGAGATACATGCACCAGTTCTGCACAGGAGAGATGACAGACAGGACAAAACTGCACGACCTAAGCCCTGAAGCACACTGCCTCATAAGCAAAGAAGACTCCATCAAACTGGGAATAAAAGACGGACAGGAGATAGAGCTGAAATCAAGAGTGGGAAAAATAAGGATAAAGGCAAAGATATCATACAAGGTGCCTGAAGGACTTCTAGTAGCACCATACCACTTCAAACAAACATTAATAAACAAACTAATACCACTCGATTACGGGCCAATAGTCGAGGAACCAAACCTCAAAAAAGCAGCCGTGAAGATTAGAGTTCCATAAGCTTTTTAAAAGGCCAAAAAGGAGTTTTTTTCAATGGACAACAAGAAACTAGGCATAGCACTAATAATAGCTGCACTCATAATTATAGGAATATTCTTCTTCATAAGATCAGAGATGGAGAGACTGATAGGGATACAGGTAGAGACCACAGGGACCTGCTATCAGGGAAGCGTATGCTCACATGAGAATGCAAACACAACAACATACATTGGCATCGGACTGGCAGCATTCATAGCAGCACTGGGGGTGTTCCTCCTGTTCTTCGAGAAAGGGCAGAAAATACTCATGGAAAACCAGGAAAAGATAACACT
>JAZDEN010000031.1:0-44512 GCA_043808805.1 archaeon
AAGACAATACATAAGATGGTGCAAGAGAAAATACAACTTCAAGACAATAAGCGATATGCTCACTCAAGAAGTGCCGTTATAAACAAACTCATAGATAATTAATATAGGCTGCTGCTTTGCCTCATCAGCATAATACGCCTGGACCGGAACAACCCTATCCTGATGACTCTCAGGCCACGCATAAGTCCATTGCGGCGAGGGCTCAAGCCTTGAAAGAACCATGAACTTAGGCCTGTTCTCAGAAATGAACCCGTCAAAATCAGCCTCGTTCTCAGGATAGAAAGTAGTGTTCCTCTCAGAATAATAAGTGTTCTCAGGAACACCGCTGTTAAGAATCAAATCATTAGGACCAGACCTCTCCTTAATCCACAAGCCAGACTCCCTGAACTGGACATAGGAAGAAGCCTTGAACTTCACAAGCTTATCACCATAAGAAATCTGGGCATAAGCAGTAAGGAAGAGAATCACAAGAACAAAAGCAATGGCAGCATACTTATTAGACTTCTTTATGAAATCATAACACTTGAAAAGAACCAGGCAAGCAACCATGAACATGGCAGGATAAACCATAAACAAATACCTGTCCTCTGCCTGGGAAATCAAGCTGAAGAAAATGAAAGGAATGACCATCCAGGCAATAAGGAAAGCATAAGACTTGAGAGAACTCTCCTTCTTAACCAAATCCCAGCCGAGGAAAAGATTGACAACCATATAAGCCAAGCCGGCGATGAACAAAAGCAAAAGAACCTGGAATATCCAGCTCGCGGTTATCGAAGGAATCATGCTCGCAAATATGGTTGGCATGACATTAACATAAAAGGGAGTGAAGCCATGAGTACCAAAGCCATAAGAAGGGGTCGAGATGAAAGGAAGACCACCATAAGAGAGGTTGAAATAGATGAAATACGGAAGGATGCCTATGAAGAAGAACAGAACAGCCATCCACAAATTCTTATTCTTTAACATGGAAAAGCCCTCGTTGAGGAAAACATAAACAAGGAAAGGGGCTGCAAGAAGAACGAAAGGCATCTTGAGAGAGGCACCGAAGCCCATGACAACACCCATCAACCAGAAATAATACTTGGAACCATTCTTAACATAACCCTCCCAGAAGAAATAAATCGCAAGAAGCCACAGAACAGTCATCATAATGTCGATGAGTATCCTAGCAACATAGAAAATGTTAAGATAGGAAACAGCGAGGATGAAAGCAGAAGCCAACGCAATCCTCTTATCAAAGATTTCTTTGCCGACAAGATAAGTAAGGTAGACAGCAAGGACAGAAAACATGAGCATGGAAAACCTTATGACAATCTCAGTAGCACCAAAAGAGTAAAGCAGGGCAACAAAAGCAGGAAAGAAAGGAGGCCTTATGTAACTCACATCAAAAGGAACGCCGAAAGCCCAGTGCTTAGCAATGGAAAGGTACTCTGCCTCGTCCCACCACAAAGCCTGATTAATGTTGAAATAACGCAGGGCAATTACAAAAGCCAAGCCAAGAATGCCAACAAGAATGAGATTATACCTATCGCTCAAAAACGATCTCTTCTCGTGAACAACCTCTTCAGACATAAAACACCCCAGATAAACTAACAAACAAGGTTATAAAAACCTTTTCAATACGTGCTGAAATCAACCTTCTCAGGGTAGTAAACACTCTTGTGGTTCTCCAACAACCACATGTCATGCTTGACCATCATGCTGACAAGATCATTCAGCTTAACCTTAGGCTCCCAACCTAATACATTCTTAATCTTTGAATAATCTCCCCTCAACTGCTCAACCTCAGCGGGCCTGAAAAACTTCGGATCGACCTCAACAACAACCCTACCAGTTGACCTGTCAACACCTTTCTCACTAACACCCTCACCGACCCACTCAATCTCCTTACCAACCTCATTGAACGCAAGCTCAACAAAATGCCTTATTGAATTGGTCTTATTGGTTGCAAGAATGTAAGTTTCAGGCTTGTCATGCTGCAGCATCATCCACATGCCCTGCACGTAGTCGCCAGCAAAACCCCAATCACGCTCTGCAGAGAGATTGCCTAGAGAGAACTTATCCTCCAGACCCTTGCTTATCTTAGCAACATTATGTGTTATTTTTCTTGTCACAAACTCCAAACCACGCCTAGGAGACTCGTGGTTGAAAAGAATTCCTGAAACTCCAAAGATGTTGTAGCTTTCCCTGAAATTCACAGTAATATGATGGGCCAAGACCTTAGCACAACCATAAGGACTTCTTGGATAGAACCTAGTCTCCTCCCTCTGCGGCACTTCCTGAACCTTGCCAAACATCTCAGAAGAAGAGGCTTGGTAAAACTTTATAGACGGATCAACATGGCGTATCGCTTCCAACATCTTAACTGTACCTGATCCGGTAATTTCCACAGTAGTATCTGGAAAATCCCAAGAGTTAGGGACAAAAGACTGAGCACCTAAATGATAAACCTCATCAGGCTTGGCAGTTCTCAGAGCAGTAGCAAGAGAATTCTGATCTGTGAGGTCTCCATCAATCTTGTGAATATCATTCTTTATATGCTCCAACCTATCATCGTTGCGGACACTTGTCCTCCTAACCAAACCATAAACCTCATAACCCTTCTGCAATAAAAACTCTGCCAAATACGAGCCGTCTTGGCCCGTGATTCCAGTAACGAGAGCACGCTTCATTTTCAAACCCCCTTAAAATCCTTCAACACTTTCCAAAAAGCATCAACAATCATGTCCAAGTCAGGCTTGGGCTTAAGATACTGATGACAACCGATGTAAAAACCATTACTGCCGACGAAATCAGCATTAGGCAACTTACCCTCATACTGACTCTTAAGATGACGATAAGCAGGCTGCTGGGTCGGAATTGAACCAAACAAGGGCCTGGTCTCAATGCCTTTCTTTTCAAGGGCATTCCTCAACCTCGCAGGAGAGACATGGGAATCAGTGACAACAATTGGGTAAGCAAGATAACTAATGTCCTCTGAATGAACAGGAAGCTGCAAGACATTGGAAAAGACCTCCAGATGATCATTAAGGTACTTCACATTCCTCTGCCTTATGTCCTTGTTATCAGCAAACTGCTTCAGCTGGACAATGCCAAGAGCACCGGAAATCTCAGTAGTCTTAAAATTGTAACCCAAAACCTCATGAGTAAACCTAGGATCGTAAGGCTCATCAATCTTAGCACACAAAGTAGTCCTGTTGCAGGTAAAGCAATCACACACACGGCCATTGGCCTTGATCTTGCGAGCCATCTTGGCAATCTCCAAATCATCAGTGTTCAAAGCACCCATCTCACCAACCTGGATGTTGTGGGCGACGTAAAAGCTGAAAGCAGAAAGATCAGAAAGGGAACCCGTACGCTTGCCCTTTGTCCTCTTACCGTTGTAAACAGAACCGTGAGCCTGGGCGGAATCCTCAAAAACAAACAAGCCATGAGCATCAGCAATGTCCTTGATACCATCCATGTCACAGGGATAACCCATCAGATGGACAGGAAGAATACCAACGTAATCCTCATTATGCTTCAAATCAGGAAGCGCATCAATGCTTTCAGGAGTTATTCCAAAAGTCTTCCTATCAACATCAACAAAAACAGGCTCAAAGCCTGCATGAACAATAGAGTTAACAGTAGCGATGTAAGTCAAGGGACTCGTAATAACCTTGCTGCCCATCTTATAATTGCGGGTATACTTAAGGGCTGTCAAGCCAGCAATAAGAGCAGAAGAACCTGAATTGAAAGCAACAGAGTAATTCGTGCCAACAAACTTGGCCCACTCATTCTCGAACTGCCTAACAAAACGGCCCTCTGAAAGCCTGTTCGAGTCAAGCACCTCATTAATGATTGCCCTCTCTTCTTTGCCAATCCTAAAGTCACCTACCTGAATTAATCCCATGGATAACCCATAACATAGAGGGCGATTTATAAGCATTTATCTACAGCAAAATATATAAATAGAATTCATGAAAATAGCATAGTTTTGATATAAAACAAAAGGTGTAAACTTGAAGGTATGCGTGATAATACCAACGTACAACGAAAGAGGCAACATAGAAAGACTAATACCGAAGCTGCAAGAAGTTTTTACAACAATAAAAGAATTTGACATGAACATACTAGTCGTAGACGACAACAGCCCAGACAAGACATACGAGGCAGTCGAAGAATTCTCAAAAAAACACAAAAACGTTTTTCTATTAAAAAGAGAGAAGAAGGAAGGACTTGGGGCTGCTTACCTAGCAGGATTCGACTATGCGATAAACAACATAAAAGCAGACGTCATAGTGCAGATGGATGCTGATTTTTCTCATAACCCAGAGGTAATGCCAAGACTGATAGGTTACATAAAAGACTATGATTTAGTAATAGGATCTAGGTACGTAGAAGGTGGGGGGGTAGTAAACTGGAGCCTAACAAGAAAAGCGATAAGCAAAGGAGGAAACTTCTTCGCAAGGGTTGTCGCTGATTTGAAAGGCGTGAACGACTGCACATCGGGTTACAGGGCAATGAGAGTGGACCTAGTAAAAAAGATGAACAAACAGAACATAAACATATACGGCTACGCATTCCTCATGAGTTTGTTACATGAAGCAAAGAAAAACAAGGCAAGAATAAAAGAAACACCGATATGGTTCGTCGACAGGACAGAAGGAAGCTCAAAGATGGGAATAAAAGACATAGCACAATTCTTCCTCATGTGCTTCAGATTCAGAATTAAGAACCTATAACTTCCTTATAACAACAACGTTATGAATCAGAGCACCGCGCAAACTCCACTTGGAATCAACCAACCTGAAATTATTCCTCTCAACAACACTCGTAACCCATTTCTTTGACTTAACCAGGGAAGGCTCCTCAGGAAACATCCTGAAAACACCAAGAAACCTTATCATGAGAGCAACAGGACCATACTTCGGAGGCCAGAAAAGAACAGCCTTACTGTCCTTCTTCAGAACCCGGTTGAACTCCTTAAGGATAATATCAAGCTCACCTGGCTGGAAATGCTCCATCAAACCAACATTCCAAATCCCATCAAGAGAATTGTCCTTGAAAGGAAGGTTAAGGACATCAGCATTGACGCGATAATCAACAACAACGGGCTGATTCTGGAAGATAATGTCAGAAATGTCCATGGCAACCAACTTACGATTATGCTTCGGAATCCTGATGCTCGTCTGAGAAGTACCTGAACCAGAATCAAGGAAAACACCCTCACGAGGAAAATGCCTGTTCAGCGAATGCGCAACATCATTAGCAATAACATTAGTACGGAAAAAAACAAAAACCCTATTCAAGAAAGACTTGTTCAGCGTGTTCCAGTGCGCATTCCAATTACTGCCATTATTTTTTATCATTCTTCAACAAAAACTTCGTAAAAGCAAAGCCAGACTTGACAATCTTCCTCCTCAAAACAGGATCCTTCATCTTCTTGGTATAATTCCACACAATCCTCGGACGGAAATAGAACGAACGCCAGAGCCTCTTGTAATGCCTCTCAAGCTCCTCCCTGGTAAAACCATTCGGAAGGAAATTCTCGGTGTTAAACATGTTAACCTTCCTCCAGTCAGGATCGAAAGAACCATACTTAGGGGCCAGCTCCCAGGCGCTAGTACCAGGCAAGGGAGTAAAATAAGTCATGTGAAAATCAGTAAGGGGAACACGCTTGATGAAATCAAGAGTCTCAGCAATAGTCTCCTTGGTCTCACCGAAATTACCCAACATGAACAAACCCTTAACATTGATGCCAACATCATTAGTCATCCTCACAGCACGCTCATTCTGCTCAACAGTAGTCCTCTTATTCAATATGTCAAGAATTTTTTGTGAGCCAGACTCGAGACCATAATTAACCTGCCAGCAACCGGCCTTCTTGGCAAGTTTCAAAGTCTCCTCATCAATCATGTCAACACGACCCATGCAAGACCAAGTAATGTCAATCTTCTCATCGATAATAGTCTTTGATATTTCCTTCATCCTATTCTTGAAAACAAGAAAATTATCATCCTCAATAAACAAATCCTTGATGCCATAATTATCCATCAGATACCTAATCATCTTAATTACGTAAGGGGCGGAATAAGCACGGCAAAGATTGCCAAAAACACTCTTCTCACAGAAAACACACTGGCCAGGACAACCCCTCGATGTTATAAGAAGGGTTGCAGGAGAACGATAAAGGCTGTCAGCAGCAGGCTGATAGTACTTGACAAGATTAGGAAGCAAGTCCCAGGCAGGCAGAGGAAGCTCATCAAGATCCTTAATGTAAGGACGGCGCTCGGTCATCAAGACCTTCTTTCCCTTCTTGAAAATCAAACCCTTGACATTATCAACTTTCTTATCCTTATCGAGATGCTCCAACAACTCAACAATCGTATGCTCACCCTCACCATAAACACCAACATCAAAACAATCAAAACGGTCAAAGGTCTCAAGAGGAGCGGCATTGAGATGAGGACCTCCAAGAATAATCTTCACATCCTTATTCTCCTTCTTAACCTCATTCGCAATGTCAGCAGCATTAAAAATAGCCATAGTGGTCGAAGTAATACCCAGATAATCAGGACTTTCATCAAGAATACGCTTAACAGCCTCCTGCTTGTTCAAACGCAGGGCAATGGAATCAAGAATAGAGGTATCATAACCCTTCTCACGGGTAATCGCAGCAAGTATGGAAATGCCCAACGGCGGAAGCTCACTGCCGCTGTCACCCAAATCATTATAGAGTTCGCTCAAAGACAACGTCGGATTCAAAAACATAACCTTCTTCTTCATTTCCTCTCCCTAAGATCCTTCAAATCATAAACATAGTAAATGTCCATACCCTGTATTCGGATTATATCGTTGGGCTCGTACTTGGCCTTAAGCTCTAAGCCTTCCTCACCGAACAGATTCTGGTAAGGGCTCAGGAATAAATACCTTATGGTCTCATTGTTAGGATGATAATACTGGATTCTCTCTGACAGGCTGGGGTCACGGCCGACCTGCTGCTTGAACTGGGTGTCAAACTGGAAATTAGTCATGTGCTGGGAGCGCTTTATGTAAAAATGGATAACCTCAGAAGGACCATAAAAAGTCTCACCAGGACCAAGCCTATCCTTCAAATAATTGTAAACAACCTTGGAAGAAAAACTGCTTATATCAGAAGAAACAGCAGAGGTGCACTTAGACTTATCAGAAAGGCAGTGGGCACGGTTAACAGAAATGAAATAAGGAGAGCTTGAAAGCGCAATCGTGAAGGAAAAAACCACATAGACAATCATGAAAACAAAGAAGAAAGTCCTCGGAGGGATCTTGATTAACTTAGGGATGGAAATCCAGCGGTCAGAAAGCGACATCGCCATTAGGAAGATGAAAAATAAGAGGAAAGGAATGGCAAGCCTGTTAATCTCAAGAATCCTGAGGAACAAAGAAACAACAATGCCAATAAGAGTGAAGTAAAGCAGGAAGTTGTCAAGCCTAGATTTATTTTTCCTGAATATGAGAGCGATAAGAAGAACAAAAGCAAATATGAAAAGGATAGTATCAATAATGTTAATGGTGAGGAAGAAGTTGTAGAAATAGGTGTAAAGACTTTTTATGCTGAAAGAGATGGCTGACATCTCACTGTTGAACTGCTGATACATCATGTAGGTATCATAAACATTCTTAGGATTGAACCTGAAAGGAAGAAGAAAGAAGAAAAGGAAACCGATTACAGAGTAAAGGATTATCCTCCTGAACTGATTCAGCCTAGGCTCAGCACCTGAAAACTTCTCAGCCAACTTAAGATCAAGGGTGTTGAACAAGGATTCCAGGTAATGGGCAACCTCACTCAAATACTTACTCAAGAATATGCCAATCCCGAACAGGACAAAAACAGCAGCAGTCTCCTTCGCAGCTTGGGCCAAACCGAAAGAGGAGAAGCTGAGAACAAAATACCACAACTCCCTCTTCGAAGCCTTCTCAGAGGTATAACCCTTCCACAAGAAAAGCAATGATAATGCAAGGAAAACCCAGAAAACAATATCAGTCCTAATCCAACGGCTGTAAAGCAATATTGGTGGATAGAAAGCAAAAAAAGCAGTAACAAAAGCAGCGCTATACTTATCAAGCATGACAAAAGCCAAGACAGCAACAAGGAATAAGAAGATTATCCCAAAGAAATACATTGGCATATGACAGAAACGCTCACCATTCGTCAAAGGCTCACCGATAAGCAAAGGACGGTCAGGATAATACAAGGGCTTCGTATTAACAACCCTGGAAAAATCCTCACCAGAAAGCATGCAGCCAGCACCAATAAAATAATAACCAAGAGGAAAGTTGCCAACACTCAAGCCCGGATAATAAGGGGAATCATAAAAAAACATCAAACCAGCGGGAACGAAAGCAGAATCATCACTCCACAATCCCTCCTCATTATAATGAGAGAACCTAAGGTAAACACCAAGAAGGAGAATCGCAAAAACAAGTATCAACAAGAGCTTATCCTTCCTCAACTCAGAAAAAATGACCTTCTTCTCAACAACCCCTTCTTCCATGGAAAAAATTAATCAGGAAGGATATATAAAAATTTATGGTTTATAGCCTTTTATTGTCTTAATAAGCTCATCACGGGTTGTGGTAGCAGAACCAAGCTTCCTAACAACAATCCCGGCAGCATAGTTAGAAATCTGAGCCGCATCCTCAAGAGGGGCGCCAGAAGCCAGAGACAGAGCAAGAGCAGCAGCAACAGTATCACCAGCACCTGTAACATCATAAACACCAGTGGTTATGGCATTAAAATTATGCTCAAGACCGTGCTTCGTAAGAAGCTTCATACCTTGCTCACCCCTAGTCAGGAGAACATTGCAACCCAGCTCCTCCTTAAGCTTGTAACACAGATGGGAGAGGTCATTATGCTCAGGAACCATGGACTTGGCCTCAGCAACATTCGGAGTGATCAGTTCACAACCCCTGTATATCCTCTTATTCTGAGGCCTGGGATCTACGATAACAGGAATATTTCTGGAGTATGCAATATCAAAAAGAGCCTTCATCACATTCTCAGTAACAGCCCCCTTGGCATAATCAGATACTACAACAACGTCACACTTCAGAGCAGCCCTCTCAAGCCTGGAAATAACAAGCTGCTCATAAACAGGATGCAAAAGACTAGAATCCTCCTCATCAAACCTCACAATCTGCTGCTTATGCGCGATAAGCCTGACCTTGCTCGTAGTGGGCTTATCCCTGCAGGTAACAAGATTGTCGGTAATAATCCCCTTCTTATCCAACTCCGAAAGAAGAAGCTTGGCATTATCATCACAGCCGACAACACCAACAAGATAAACACTACCACCAAGACTCTTAACGTTGGCAGCTGTGTTAGAAGCACCGCCAGGAGTGTAAAGCTTACGCTCGACGTTAACAACGAGAACAGGAGCCTCAGGAGAAATCCTTGTTGAATTACCCATGAGATAAGTATCTAGCATCACATCTCCCAAAACAAGAACCTTCTTACCACCAAAATTTTTTACAATGTCCACCAATTTTTGCTGCATAGAGTAAAAAAAGCAAAAAACACAGTATAAAAGAATTGTTGTGATAAAAACTAATTATCAAGAGGCCTTGTCGAGGCAACCCTCTTCCACTTATCACCATAATGCTGGTCCAAAAACTTAGTCTCGTAAGTGAACCTGCCCCAGACGTACAGACGGGCAGGGAAAAGCATCAGAGTCCAGAAGAACTCCCTGTAAGATTTAGGATAGAGGAAAGCCCACCTCAAACCCTTCAAAGCCTCATTGCCGAAAGACTTAACCCTCAACTCCTTCTCCCTTGACATGTACCTGTCAAGCATCTCATGAGCCTTGCTGCTCCTAACCTTCTGATTAACCCAATCCTTAAGGTTTTTTGGGTAGGTAACATAAGCAAGAGCCTTCTCAGCATAAGCAACCTTGTAACCTTTCTTCCAGAACATGTAAGGGATGATAGCATCCTCACCCACATCAGTCGGCATATCACCTACTATATTATTTCGCATCGCAAACAAATAACCAGTACACTCAAGGAACTGCCCGTTCTTGTACCTCTCCCTCCTGATGTTATGGGCACCTGCATCAGTAAGAAGATGAGACCAATAACCAAGCATGTTACCCTTAGGGTTAGCAGAAACAGGCCTGCCAGAAACACAACCCACCTTAGGATCCTTAAACTTGTTATAAAGTTCCTTAACAGAATTATCACTAACAAAAATATCACCATCAGTAAAAATAAGGATATCACCCTTAGACTTCTTCGCAAGGATGTTCATCATAACATTCTTACCCCACTCCCTCGGCTGATGCAGGAAATGAATGTTCTTATGCCTCTTCATGTAATCCCTGACAACCTTCTCAGTAGGCTCATCAGGACAGGTAACCCAGATCTCAAACTTTTCAGGAATCTTCTGGACTAAGAAACGACGGATGCACTCCTTACTAGCCATAGGCTCCTCCCAGGCAGTAATTATTATTGATATCATCGCAAAATCCCAGAAATTATAGATATATAAAACTTACCTATCAATAAGAGACCTGACAGCATCAAAAACCTCTTCAGGAGTAATCGTCTCCATGCAGGTGGGCTTCCTGTCACACTCAAACTGGTCATAACAGTTGATGCAATCAACCTTACCAACCAACTTCACACCCTTGCCGTAAACATCAATCTCCTGAGAGGGAGTAGGACCGAACAAAGCAACAACAGGCCTCTTCAACGCAATCGCAAGATGCATACCAGCAGTATCACCGGTAATGACAACATCACAAACATTAATCAGGGATGCAAACTCAACAATAGTCGTCCTATTGGTCAAATCAATCACGTTGTCCGAAACGCTGCTGAGCCAGCTGTTATAACCTATCTCAGTCTTTCCGCCGAACAACAAAACCTTGGCATCAAACTCCTGAACCATCATGTTAATCAGCTTGATGTAATACTCCACAACCCACTTCTTATGAGGATAGACAGGACCGCAGCCAGTGTTCAAGCCTATAACAACATCAGTGGAACCAACATCATTACTCTTAAGAAAATCATACGCAAACTCGACAGCAGACTTGGGAATGTTAACAACATACTCCTCACCATCATACCTCAAGCCGGCGATGTCAAAAATCATCTCTTGGTAGGTCTTCACATTCTCAGTCTTCTTGCCCCAATTATCGATGCACATGTCAAAATGGTATTTTGCTTCCTCATTCAGGGGAAAAACAACACCATGCTTGTCAAGGCCATAACCCCTCTTCTCCTTGGCATCAAGCCTCATCGCCAATGCAGCGGAGTGAGACGCCTTATCCAGGTTAATCAGGATATCAAACTCCTGAACCATCAAAGCCTGGACAGTGTTATGATTATACTTCAGAAGACGGTCTATGTAAGGATTATCCTTAAGCAGCTCATAAGACTCCTCACCAACAACCCAAGTAAGTAAACTCTCAGGATATTTCTTCTTCAAGCCGACAGCAAGAGGAGTAGCACGCAAAACATCACCGATGGCATCCAGCTTGATAAGGATTATATTCTCCTTGACAGGGGAATGATGAGAACACTCTTCACAGTTATAAGACCTATCATCCCAATAATGCTTGCAGGGCCTATCACCCTTGAAATAACGACATACTACCATAATAACCCCCACTCAAACATTATCCACTCTTTTTATAAAGATTTTGCTATGCAAAGGTTTAAAAATAAGCCCATAATCGGTAAGGAAAAGGAGTTCTGATAAAAAAATGCAAGGAAAAATATACTTCCAGGTAAGAGTAGCGATATGCGACGACCTAGAAGAAAAGCTGAAACAAAACTCAAAAGAATTCACAGCATTCGACAGAGATGAGGAGTCAATAAAATACTACAAGGTAGAAGGCGAAGGCAACGACGCAATCTACATAACAGCATCCTACATAAGAAAGGGAGTGGATATGATCACCGACTATTACACTGCCATCCTAATCGTGCACGGGCAAGACAGGGAAAAAGTCACGACGAGAATGGGAGAACTGGAAAAGAGCTTGGGGATACAATTCAAGCCAGCACCTGAAGCGCTGATGAGAAGGTACAGGATGATGTTCGGCAATTCATTCTAAAAAAGAAAAACTTTTTTAACTTCAAACCACAAAAAATTAGCATAAAAGATGATAATAAATGCAAATGAAACAAAAAGAGGGATAAAAATAGTGATGGGCAACAAGAATTCCGAGATTTCTTATCCATTGCCCGTCTGGGAAAAACTACCAACAAACCTCAAACAGGTACTCCTAGACAACCTAACATACTCAAAGACCATGGTGGTCGGCGTAGTCGACGGGATAGAAAGGATAGAATACGGAACAGCACCACCCATACTGAAAACATTCTTCGACGCATGCTGCATGAAAGACATACCGAGAATGCCAAGCGACAAGAACAACGGCCTGAGAACAGAGGACATGCTCAAAAAACTGATAAACTCACAGTATAAGTTCCTGAAAGACGAGGTAAACTACCCAGAATACGATGCAAGAGGGGAAAAGGGGGCCATAATAGCAATGTCATTCGGAAAAGACAGCCTTCTAAGCTACGGACTCCTGGAAGAAATAGGAGTGGAACAAGAACCAGTATACGTAAAAGACATGTTCGACACAGAAGCAGACCTAAAAGACCAGCTCAAAACAAGATTCGAGAAGGAATTCAACAAGAAAATAAACGTCGTGTCAGACAACACCGACCTCATGTTCACCGACATGCACGACAAGTTCAACCCATTACTTACAAACGCCATAAACACATACACTCTGATGATGCTGCCATTCAACTACTACCACAACTACAGATACATAGTATTCGGGAATGAAAAAAACCTCAGCGACTGCTTCATCAACAAGGACGGATTCAAGGGTTATGCATCATACGACCAGACATCAGAATGGATGAGACAACAAACAGCATTCATGAGCATACTAACATCAAACAAAGTAAAGGTATTCAGCCCTATAGAGACCATACACAACCTCGCAACCATGAAAATACTCAACGACAGATACCCAAAATACGGCAAATACCAGATAACCTGCACCCTAGAAGACACAAAAGAAGGCGAGAAATGGTGCGGCGAATGCTCAGAATGCGCAAAGATGTACTCAATAATGAAAGCACTAAACATCAACGTGAAGGAGAGAGGATTCACAAACGACATGCTCAAGAGGGAATACAGGAGGTATTTCGCACTGTTCAACGGGGAGGAAGTGATGCCCTACGACAAGCCAAAGGAATCAAGGGACGAACAACTGCTAATATTCTACATGGCATACAAAAACAAGGCAAAAGGAGACCTGATAGAGGAATTCAAGAAGAAATACCTCGAAGAGGCAAAGCAGAGGGAAGATGAACTGCACAAAAAATACATGACATCAGGCCAGCCAGAGAGCATACCACAAGAGCTCAGAAAGGAGATAATGTCAATAATCAAGGAAGAACTGAAATAATCACTTTCTTATAACATAATGGACCTTGAAGTCCTTTGCCTCAAAAAATTCCTTGGCAAACTCAGAAACGACATCAGGGTCAAACATCTTGCAGCTGAAAACATCAAGATAAACATGATTTGTCTTGTTGGCAAAATGGCCTGAAATCAGAGAAGAATCAATCAACTGGACCATGGAGAAACCGGCAACCTCCTCATTGGCACCGAAATTAACGACGGTGCAGGGGCCGAATCGGTTCATGCCTATCTTATCAACTAGCTCGATAACAAACTTCTCGATAAGCTTTGCATCCCTGATTGTGGAAGGGTTACAATCATGTAGATCAATAGATGCCAGAAGTCCCCATCCACCCTGTTTTTTGAACTCCTCTTTTAATTTCTCGTACTCCATCATACCTCTTTTTTTACGTAATAATTATGTATTGTAATGCAAAAAGGATTTATAAAGATTTTGTTTTTGAAAAAAAATTGAAAAATCAGAAAAAATCCCCGACGGAAAAATAAAAAAATAATTTTTTGAAAAATCTTTAAAAAATAAAAAAATAAGAAAAAAACCTTGCTAAGAAATATTTTTCAGGTTAAAAAATTTATTCCCTGTCTTTCTTATGCTTGGCGTAACATTCTTTGCAGTAAACAGGCCTGCCTTCAATTGGCTTGAATGGCACTTCTGTTTCAGCACCGCAATCAGAGCACACTGTCTTGTGCATCTCTCTTGGGCCAAACCTTCTGGGGCCGAAGCCGCCGGATCTTCTATCCATTTTTCTTTTCCTCCACTGTATTAAAAACGTTAGAACAAGTTTTCTGTTGCTAACTGAGAAATATGAAAAAGTCGGGGTTTATAAGCTTATTCTTTTAGGGATTCCCTGTAAGTTTCCATGTACCTCTTGGCTATAATGTCCCAATTGTACTGCTTGCTGCGCTCGATGTTATTCTTACCTATGGTTGAGGCGAGCTTCTTATCGTCGAGAACCTGCAGGATTCTTTTCTTCAGATTCTCCAAATCACCATAATTGACGAGGAAACCGTTCTCAGGCTCCTTCATCTCATAAGGAACCCCGTTGACGGGAGAAGCGACTATCGGGATGCCAGCAGCCATGGCCTCAAACAAAGTCAGGGGCAAACCCTCCCTGAAAGAGGGAAGGACATAAACATCAGCAGCCTGATACATCTCAGCAACCTTCTTCCTATCACGGATAGGCTCATGCAACACTAAATGAGGCTCACCCCTTATTATCTCCTCGACGGTGGACTGCATGCCCTCATCAGGGCCCACCCACATAAACCACACATCATCCCTTTTCTTAACAACATCCTTGCCAACCAAAGCAAGCTTATCAACACCCTTAGTAACGTTCAAACGGCCGAAGAAAAGAACCAACTTGTCGTTGATCCCATGCTCCTTCTTGAAGTTGTTAGGATTAACCCTTTCAAACATCACATCAGCCATACCGTTGGGAATCACAGAAATCTTATCCTCAGAAGCCCACTTCTTGATGAAGCTGAACTCCCAAGGTGTAATCGCAACAACCTTATCGATACGCTTGAAAGCACCCCTGTTAAAAAAATTATAGGAGAAAAACAATGCAATACGAGCAGGAAGCGGCCTGAAGGCATCAGTCCAAGGACAATGAGTGGTATGGATATGAGGGATGTTATTCTTCCTGGCAAGCAAACCAGCGATGTAAACATACAAGTGGCCTGAGACGTGGCTGTGGATTATGTCAAACTTTCCCTTCGGGAACTTCCAATACAACGACGGCCAGATGTAAGTGAACCTTGACAGCCTAAACCAGTAAGGAAGATAATGAACCTTGACACCGTTGATGTTCCTGGAACCTACCTTAAGCCTCTTCTCCTTATCAGAATTAGAACAGAAGACGTGAACATCATGGCCTTCCCTAACCTGACGCTCAGCAAGCTCCCTAACAACCTGCTTCACACCGCATATGGCAGGCTCGTAAAACATGGTAATGTGAGCGATTCTCATGGTGCTAAACATAAAGAAGGGGTTTAAATAACTTATCTAAAATCAGCACTCAACATACAAACCAGAGCGGTTATCCCTGCTCATAGCCACAAAATACTTAACAAAAACCTTCAGAACATCATCCTTATCCTTACCGTCGCACAAGTAATCAATCCTCGCAGTCTTCCCATCGTTATTCACATTAGAAAAGCTGAACTCCTGCATCCTCAAGTTGAAATCACACATAAGATCAGACAACTCCCTATCATCAGAGAAATTAACCCTTGTTATCATGGGCTTCCTCCAGCCTGAGATAAAGTTCTTGCCGTATGCAAAAACTACAGCAATCTCTCCCTTATCGGTCCTCTCCAAGTAAGCGTTGTAATCCATTTTAAGCCGGAATACCGAGAAAATAATCATTAATAAACTTTATTGTTATGAATTATTACAAGTGCTTATTGATAATGCTTATAAGGGAAAACAAGATACTAACGGGCATGGCATGGTACAATTTTTTCAGGAAAAGCTCAAAACCAAAACAACTCGGTGAAGAATCCTTAGACAGAATTGAGGAATTCCCGCTGTACAAACCTGCAGAAGCCAAGGCCATGCAAGAGGCAGAGAAGAAACATAGCTTCCTTGAAACGCTGACAGAAGAAGAAATACATACATTAAAAGACGCGATGATGGTATCAAGGGCAAACTACCTGACAGCAATAAGAATAATAGCAAAAGACCAGAACAAAAACCCAGTATACATGCTAGAACAGCAAGGACTTCTTGAGGACGTGTTAAGGCGTTATGCCAAAGGCGATGGGATAGCAGGCATAGCCGACGATTACCAGCTGCAACCAGGAAAGCTGAGAGAATTCTTAGAGCCACTGGGATTCACAGAAGAAGAATTCCCATACCACGACAAGGACTAAACCCTATACCTGACACGATCATACCAAACCTTAAACGAAATAGGCATAGCCCTGAATAAAGGCTTAGCAATATTTTCTCTTCCAAAATCAAAAATCTGGACAAAGAAACCCACAAAATAAGTCGGGAATCTGTGCTTCAGATTGAAATCAACCATTTTTGGCTTGATGAGATGCTTCAGGATGAAATAAGGCATAAGACCATAACGCTTGCTGGTGCAAGGGCCACGCATAAGATTCAAAACAAGATTAAGATAAGCGTTCTTCCTCTTCAACTTGATGTGTTTCCACCTATCCCAATAGTTAAGATGGAAGGCAGAATCCCTCTTAGTCCTGATTATCCGGTCGGCAATAGCCTTCTCATAAAGCGGTGTACCAAAGAAAAACACCAGGTTGTTAACAGACAGGTAATAAGGCTTGGGAAGAGCAATCAAGAGATTGATAAGATTAAGGATGTCCTCCTTCTCCTCATAAGGATTCGTAGTTATAACATCATACATCACAGCAACCTTATCCTTAAACTTGTTCACTATAGCAGCAGCCCTTATGACCTGAGCATCTGTAATAAACCTCTTGTATATTTCAAAGTTAACACGCTCAGAACCCTGAATACCTATAATAATGTCAGTAAGACCTGCATCAACAAGCAAAGCCAACTTCTCCTCATTCATTGTAGGAGGATCGGCAAGACACTTGAACCTGATACCAACCTCCTTCTTGTACCTCCTGCAGAACTCCTGAAAATCAGAAAGGGGCCTAACAAATAACGTCTCATCACGGAGATCAAAAACTCCAAGAGTCTTGAACTTGCTCTTCAAACGGGCCATCTCCTTAATAGCATAATCAATAGAGTTGAAACGGATAGCCTTACCCTTACCAGTGCAAAGCTTCCTCAAGATTATATTCGAACAATAAGCACAAGCATTAGGACAGCCACGCTCTGTCTGGAAGAAAATCATACCATTAAGATGCCTCTCCTCAAAGGGAATAATCCTGTTCTTCTCAAGGATGTAATGGTCCTCAATGTCATAATCAGGAGGGGGCAATGAGTCTAAATCTTCAACCAGCTTCCTAATCTCATTCTTGTGCAACTTACCATCCTTCCTAACCCAGAGATTAGCAATGTTGGTAATGTCCTTCTTCTTCTCAATATGGTCGAGAAGCTCAAGCATTGTAAGCTCGCCCTCACCAACACAAACCAAGTCAACATGCTCAATGCACTTGTCAGGACTGATCGTAGCGTGAATACCACCCCAGATGATAGGCTTATTCAAAGGCTTAAGACTATTAATTATTTGAACAGCACGGACAGAGGTGGAAGCGTAAGAAGATATGCCAATGATATCAAAGCCCTTACACATATCATGAAGCTGCGAAAGAACCCTTGCATGATACTTCTTGGAATAATCCTCAGCCTCAGGAAGGAAGAAAACCTTGACATCATGCTTATGAGCCTTCAGCATAGAAGAAACATGCCTAATACCCTGGTCAGAGGGATAAGTGCTAGTCGATATCAACGCTACCTTCACTTCAACAACTCCTGAACCTTAACCAAAACATCATCAACCCTTATAGCCTTCATGCACTCCATATCCATACTGCACTGATGCTTCATGCAAGAAGTGCAAACCTCACCATCCTTAAAAATGTACAGGGCCTTTTCCGAATAAGGACGCCAAATCGTAGGATTACCAGCACCGAAAAGGGCAACAACAGGCCGGTCCAAAGCAGCAGCAACATGCATAAGGCCAGTGTCAACGCTGACAGCAATCTTTGCACGCTTAACCAAAGAGAAAAGCTGCTTCAAGTCAGTAACACCAGCAAGATTAACAGCATGATTATTCATCATCCCTATTATGTTGTTGTTGGGAACAAAATTCTCAATAGAACCGGCAAAAACAACCTTAGCATTATACTTAGCAATAAGCTCATCAGCAAGCTTGGCAAAGCGATCATCAAACCACTCATGAGTCTTATGACGAGGAGCAGCCTGGATGACAACAAGGAAATCATCAGGAAGAACCTTATTCTTCTTCAAAATCTTATCGACGTACTCATCAGACTCAGGAGTCGTGAAAACCTCAATATGCTTATCATCAGTACTTGCATCAACAAGCCTGACAACATCAAGGTTATCATCAATCTTATGCTTCAGCCTGAACGTAGGAACAGTCTTCCTGTGAAGGAAGAAACCCTTACCCTCACGAAAGCCAACCTTTGTGGAACCAACCCTGAAAGGAATCCCTGCCTTGTAAAGAAGTTTGCTGATAGTATAAGAGCCGATGTCAATGCCAGGATGGAATATGACTGCAAGGTCATATTTGCCCTTAAGAGAATGGGCAATCCTGCTGAACTTATACCTCAAATCATCAGGAGAGAAGGAGATTATGCTATCAACATTAGGGTTGCCGGAAAGCACATCAACCATAGAGGGAAGAACCATAGCAGTGATCTTAGCATCATGATACTTCTGCTTCAGGGCACGGATTGAAGGGGTTATAACAATAACATCACCGATGTAAAGCATCTCAACAACAAGAATGCTCTTAAAATTCTCCGGCTTTCTCTTGAACTTGAAGGGATTGACTAACAAAAACAGACCATAATCAGCAAACCAGACGAGAGACCTCAAAAGATTTGACACTTTCTTACCAAAACTCTCCATACAAACCCCCTAAAAAGATAACCGAACTATAAAATACGCATTTAAATACCTTTTCAAAGGAGCTTAACGCGGGACTTCAACGACCATTTAGTGGCCTTCAAGAAAAAAGAAGGAGCCTCCTTAGCTAGGTTAAGCTTGGACTCACCGTGAATCCTGTCCCTGAAAGTAACGGGAATCTCAGATACCCTGTAACCCTTATACTTTGTAAGAAGAATCATCTCAAAAAGAATCGAATTGGTATTATCAGTCGTCTTGATAGCATTCCATACATCACGCTTAATCCCACGGAAATTAGCAGAGAAATCATGGACGTTAACACCGCTCATAACCCTCAAGGCAACATTGCCGGAACGGCTGGTAAGCCACTTAAGGAAAATGCCAAACTTCTTCTTTTCATAACCTCCCTGAGAAGTGTGCCTCGAACCAACAACCAAGTCATGAGTCTTAAGCCTCTCAAGAAACTGAGGGATAAGATTGTGGTCAAATGAAAGGTCAGAATCCATCGAAAAGATTATGTTGCCAGAAGCGTGATTGTAACCATCACGCAAAGCAGCACCAATACCCTCCTTCTTAGGCCTTAGAACAACCTTAACATTCCCATACTTCTTATTCAATTCATTAGCAACATCTGCAGTGCCGTCAGGGCTGCTGTCATCAACAACAACGATCTCACCAGAAAGATTATTACTCTTCAGCAAAACCTCCAACTCGGGAATGAGAATCCCAATGTTCTCCCTCTCATTGTAAGTCGGCAAAACAATCGAAATGTCCATAAAACAAAACCAATAAAGGAATAAGTTTATATATTTTTGTGAAGACAAGAACAACCATGAGGGTGCTACAGGTAAACCAGACATACGAAAGGCATAGTGGGGCTGAGACAGTATTATATGATACCATAAAAACACTGCAGAAAGAACATGAAGTGTATTTATTCGCTGTCGGAAAGGAAGAGATAAAAGAAGAAAAGAAAAGAGTTGTAAGAGAATCAAACTTCATCGTCAATTACCTGAGAAAATTCTTCTTCAGCTGGAAAATAAACAAGGCATTGAAAGAATACATAAAAGAAGTGAAGCCTGATGTAATACATTTGCACAACCACTACAAATACTCAACAAGCATACTCAAAGCATTCGACGAAAACACACCAGTAGTACAGACAATACACGACTACGGATTGATATGCCCAACATCCTGGGCAGTGACAAAAAAGAAGCTTGAGGTGTGCCCATGCGTAGATGGGATAGCACCAAAATGCCTGAAATGCATAAAACCATGGCACTACGGCCTCACATATTACCGCAACAAAAAAAGAATACAGCTGACAGGAGAAAAAATAACATTCCTCATAGCACCGAGCAAGAAACTGAGGGAATACCTCGAATGTTTTGGTTTCACAACAACATACCTACCCCATTTCATAGACCTAAACTTCTGGAAACAGTCAAAACAGAAAAGAGAAGAAGGACTAATACTCTACGTAGGAGCTATAACACCGAACAAGGGAGTCAACTACCTAATAGAAGCGATGCCAGAAATACAAAAAGAAATCAAAGAAGCAAAACTAAGGGTTATAGGAGAGGGAAGCGAGAGAGAAAGATTACAGAAAAGGGCAAAAGAACTGGGAATAAACGCAGAGTTCACAGGAAAACTAAAACCAGAACAGGTAAGGGAACAATACAACAAAGCACAAGTCCTAGTAATGCCAAGCATATGGATGGAACAATTCGGAATGGTGGGAATAGAGGCAATGGCAACAGGACTGCCAGTAGTCGGAAGCAACATAGGAGGAATACCAGACTGGCTAAGCGACGGAGAAACAGGATACTTAGTCAAACCAAAAGACAGCAAAGACATAGCAGAAAAAACCACAAAAATACTCAAAGACAAAAACAAATGGGAAGAGATGTCAAAAAACGCTGCAAAAAGAGCTCAGAGATACAACGAAGAAGACTTCAAGGCAGACCTAGAGAACATATACAAGGAAGCAATAAATCAATCACGCAAAAAAAGAACAAGAACACAACCAGTAAGCGTGATAAGAGTAACGATAAGATAAAGAGGCCTGAAAGGCTGATACGAAAGTAGGATATCATGCCTTCCCGGAGCGAGTTCTAAAACCATAAGATTGTCTGGACTAACTGCAATATCAATCTCCTGATTGTCAACAAAAGCACGCCAGTAAGGATGATAAGTAACCTTGACCAAAACCCTCTTCGTAGACGTGGAATTATAACTGAAAAGCACGAGATTATCATCAAAAGATACCATCCTGTAATCAAAATCATCATCATAAGACAACCACTCAGACGTATAGTTGCTAATGGAAAAAACAGAAAAACGGTCGTTGGAAAATTCTCCCTTGAATATTGCTGACTTGTACATCTTGTCTTTCAGCTCATCATTGACCGCGACCAAATACTTGGAATTAACCAGCATCATGTCATGGGCAATGGAACCATCAGTTGTTGAATCGATATTTTTGCCAAAAATATTACCATCAGACGTAAACGCAAGCTTATCGGTAGGGTAGGAAGAGGACGGATACCAGCCACCGACAGAATAAACACCGGTGTAATGGAATAACATGCTGGGAAGATGGCTCGAACCAATCAACCTATCATCAACATTGCCGTAAAAATCCTGGTAAACAATCCTAGTGCTCGACTCATCAACATTTGCATTAATCCAATCAGCAAGGGAAAAGAAATCATCATGGATGATAGGATCTTCAATAGTTATGGTCTCAGGCCTGTCAGGAAGATAAGTAGTTATGTTAACAACAATAAACAAAAGAATCAACGAAAGAACCAAGAACTTCCTTTTCAAGATGCCGTGCAGGAACTCAAGACGTGAAGGATAATAATCGTCAAAGATGTTGGACAACGCATAAACACCAAAAACCAGCAGCGAAAGGTTGGCATATACCAAAAAACGATAAGACTGGAAATTGCTGAAAATAGGAATGTCCCTCAGGCTAGGAACAAGAAACCAGAAACCACTACCAAGAACAATGTTAACCAACAAGAAAACAAAAAGAGATGTCAAGAACAAAGTAGTAGAATCCCTGTTCCTCCAGACCTCAAAAAGATAAAACAAACCCAACACACCAAGAACAAAAATAACAATCTGAGGGATAGAAGCAACAAAATAAGACCCTAACAAACTGAAGAAAAGAGGAGGGTCAGAGAAAAAAGACGCAAAAAGATGAGAGGTCACAACACCCTTAGGGACCGCAAACACAAAAGGAAGCAGGACCTTGTAAGGAAGGGCAAGCGCGTTATAAGTGGGAGGCCAACCGATATTAGTGTCAAGCCAGCCAGGCATGTCAAAGACAGGAAAAATGTAGAAAGCACACAACAAAACACCAATCACAAGACCAAAAACACCAAGAAACAACCTCTGCACAGAAAAAGACTTCCTAAGCCAGAAAACAAGGAAATAAATCGAGAAGAAAACACCACCAGCAAAGGCAGCAAAGGGATGGGTGAGAATCAAAAGAGCAAATAGAATAGCAAGCTTAACACAATTAATAATCGAAGGCTTCATAAAAAACCTGTGGACCAGATAAACAAAGATAACAAAGAAACCCAGGGCAAGAAGCGAATTCCACTGCCCAGTCAAGGCGGTAACAACAACATCCCGCCTGATAAGAAGGAATAAGAAAGCTGGAATGAAAGCAGCAAGAGTTTTATTAAAAAGCTTCCTCGCAACAAAGAATATCGCAAGAGCAGGGAAAAGATAGGCAATGAAAAGAGCGATCTTGTAAGCAAGCTCAACAGGAATCAAAAAAGCCATGTTGAGAATGGCAATAATCCACAAACCAGTCTGATAACGGGGGAAAAGCTGCAAAGGGTAGCCAACATAAGAATCCATAGACCAACCAGAAACCCAACCAGTAGACCTAACATTATCAACAAAAGCATAAGACTCAGCAAGATGAATTGGATTATCTAAAGAAACAAGAAAACCAGGCCTGAAGATAGGGTAAAACATCAGAATGGCAAGTAAGAAAATCATGCAACAAGCAAACAAATCCTTCAACCTAAAAGACATGCTAAACCCAGAATAACCTCAATGTTCCGATATATAAACCTTAGCTAAAAACAGCAAAACATCACCAAAAAACTTAAATAACAAACAGGGTTAAGAGGTCAAAATGAAAAAAGTAGTTCTATACAACCCAGACCCGAAGATAGGAGAGGGAAAAATAGACATATCACTAGCAGTCCTGAGCGTAGCAGCCATGCCGGACAAAAACGGCTATGATGTAAAAGTAATAAACCACTCAGACAAGGACCACATGGAAAAAATAAGGGAACACTGCAAGGACGCGATGTGCCTCGGAATAACGATGATGACAGGCAACCAGATAAAAGGGGCGCTGGAAGCAGCTAAGATAGCAAAGAGCATGAACGTCAAGGTCATAGTGGGAGGATGGCACCCATCAATAATGCCAGAACAAACACTGAAGAACGAATACATAGACATCGCAGTCAGGGGACAGGGACAGAGAGCATTCCACGAAATACTAGAAGCACTAAGCAACAAAAAAACACTAAAAAACATCATAGGCATAAGCTACAAGGAAAATGGGAAGATAATACACAACCCAGAAAGAACACTCGAAGACCTGAACAACTTCCCACCACCCCCATACCATTTGATAGAAAAAGAAAAAGTAACAAGGAACGTCGTAGAGATAGCAAACAGGACAGTCGATTATTTCACAACACAAGGATGCCCACACAGATGCGGATTCTGCGCAGACCCGATAGTATACAAGAGAAGATGGTCAGCACTCAAACCGGAAAGGGTGATAGAAGACCTAAAGAGGATAGTAAAAGAATACAATGCAAACGGAATAATATTAACTGACACAAACTTCTTCGTAGACCAGAAAAGGGTCAAAGAGATATGCAGGGGAATAATAAAAGAGGGAATAAAAGTAAGAATAGGAAGCGTCAACGGAAGGACAGAAGCACTATTAAGGTATGATGAAGAGAGCATGGAACTTCTGAAGAAAAGCGGATTCGACAGCTTCCTAATAGGGGCGGAATCAGGACTGCAAGAAGATTTAGACACGATAAAAAAAGACGCAACAGTGCAGGACACCATAGACCTGACAAAGAAATGCAAAAAATACGGGTTCAAAATCTATTTTTCTTTCTTCATAGGACTACCACCAGAACCTGAAAAGCTGGAAGAATACCCAAGAAAGCTAAAAAGAGAGATGAAAGCACTAGTAGAATTGATAGACAAGATACTCAAAATAGAAAAAGAACACGTGTTCTACCTACTCATATACACACCATACCCGGGATCACCCCTGTATGAAGTAACAAAAAAGATAGGATTCAAGGAACCTGAAAGGCTGGAAGACTGGATAAACTTCGAGCACGACACATCAAACACACCATGGATACCAGAGAAACACGTCAAGTTCATAGACCAACTAAACGTCCTTTATTTACCATTCCTAACAGAAAACGTGTACAAAAAACTCAACAACTATGGAGTTGTAGGAAAAATATCAAGACCATTCGTAAGGATACTACACAAAATCGTGAAATACAGATGGGAAAGGAGAAAATTCGGCACACCCATAGAATACTACACACTGAAAGGGATTAAAAGAATCGTGAGGGTATTCCACAAAAGATGAAAAACACACTATTCATAACAAACGGAAGCACAAACCACAAAGTCCTGGAACTGTGTGCATCATTCTCAGACAAACTAATAATACTAGGCAATAGGAAATACGAGCAACAATTCAAGGACGAACTAGTCCAGATAAGCAAACACAGGGAAAAGATGAAGATATACTACGCAAGATCAAGCCTCAACCTGTTCGGAAAAGCAAGGCAGCTAGTGAATAAAGAGGGAATAAACCTCGTGGTATCACACTGCCCGATATCAAGCAATGTGGCAGTGTACGCAAAAATGTTCAAGAAAAACAAAACAATATTCATAATGTGCCAAGACTTCATAGAATACAACGAGGAAAGCGTGCAAAACATCCTATCAAAAAAAGCCAAGACAGCAATGCTCAAAATACTTTTAAACATATCATGCAGGATGACAGACGTAGTTGCATTAAGCAGCCACGTGAAGAAAAGCGCAGAGAAATACGGGGCAAAAAAAGTAACCCTGATACCAATATACGGGGTTGACACGAACGAGTTCAAAAAGAAAAAGAACAATTTGAGAAAGAAATACAAACTTGACAACAAGAAGATAATACTCACAGCATCAAGACTATCACCTGAAAAAGGAGTGGACGGGATGATAAAGGCAATGGCAGAGATAAAGAAAAGCATACCCTCAGCGAAACTTATGATAACAGCAAAGGGACCATACAAACCATTCCTAGAAGGATTAACAAAAAAACTCAACCTGCAAAACGACGTCATGTTCATCGGAGAGCTGCCAAGAAAGATGATGCCAGAATACTACAACATGGCCAATGTATTCGTGATGCCAAGCTTCAAGGAAGGATTAGGATTCTCAGCAGCAGAGGCGATGGCATGCGAAACGCCAGTCGTAGCAAGCAACGTCGGAGGGATAAAGGACATAGTGCTGCATGAAAAGACAGGGCTCATGGTAGAGCCAAGAGACGTCAAAGGACTTGCAGATGCAGTAAAGAAAGTACTGAAAGACAAAAACCTAACCAGCAAAATAACAAAAGACGGAAGAAAGCACGTGATACAAAACTTCGAAGAGGAAGTAGTGAACAGAAGATTCATCCAATTAGCAACTACCTGATATTTCTAGCAACAGAACTCAACTTACCCCTAATAGACCTCATTATCATAATATCCTCAGTGTCAAAAGCCCTGAAAAGGAAAAGAAGACCGAGATAAACAACACCAAAAAGAACAACAGCAAAAACAAGCAGGTAAACACTATAAGAAGCCAGAGACATAACCAAAAACGCAACACCAAGAGAGATAGCAGCAGCAAAAACAGCCTTCAAATAATCAAAGTTGAAAGGAACAATCCTAGAGAAACCATAACCCCCAGCAATGAAGAACAATGCAAGAACTATGTAAGACACAGCAGAAGCAACAGCAGCACCCACAATACCATAAACCGGGACCAAGAACAGGTTAAGCACCGCATTGATAACCAATACTGAAATGTAAGCAAGAAGAACAAACTTAGTCCTCTTCAAAACCATAAGCATCCTCTCAGACGTCATGGCAACAGAGTTCACAAAGAACCCCAGAGAGAGAACAATTAAAGGGATGGATGCGGAAACATACTCAGCACCGAAAAGAATGCTGAAAATCTGCCTGGAAAACAAACCAAACAGAACCAGAAGAGGAAGGTTGACAAGGAAAATCCACTTAGTCACACTAGAATAAACAGACCTGAAAGCCTTCCTATCACCCTTAGAGAAAAGCTCAGACAGAACAGGAAGGAAAAGTATCAGGATGATAGAGGGAATAGTATAAAGAATCTGGGCAGTGGGCATGGCAGCATTATACAAGCCAACATCAGAGGCTGTCATGAAATAACCAATGATCCAACTGTCAACAGAACTTATCAGGATAATGCACAAACCGCTCAACACAAGAGGCACGGAATAAACAAGCAACTCCCTGTTAACATACTCAACACCATCACGAGCAAACGAGAAATACCTCTTCAGGTAATACCAAGAGAGTAGAACAGAACCAAGGACAGAAGCAACATAAACAAAGGCTATGCCAAAAATCCCATAACCAAAATAGACAGCGAGAAAAGTAAGGGCAAGCTTGAAAGCACCATCAAAAATGTTCTTGGTGTAAATCTCATACTTCAAAAACCTGAAAGCCTCAAAAGAGGCGTACTGAATGAACAGGACAGCAGTAAGTGGAAGGGAAAACGCAATCACCTTCAAAACACTGGAAAAAACATCAGGGTCAACGTGCGGAAAAAAAGTCCTGGAGATAAAACCAGAGAATATGAAAAGCAGGAAACCAATAACAAGACCAGCAACAAACGAAGTCTTAATCGAATAGGAAATTATGCCAGCAACCTTCTTGTTCTCACCCTTGCTGCTGTAAAAAGGAACAAACCTCAGAACACCATTATTAAGGCCGAGAGTAGCGATAACAGCAAGAACGCTGACAAGGGAAAGAGACAAAGTTACTAGACCGTAAGTCTCAGTGCCTAACCTAGCAGCGATAAGCCTGAAAAAATAATTAAAAAACTTGGAAAAAAGCATGCCGATGAAGAATATGCCAGCACCCTTCACAACGGTCTTCAGGGGAACATCGGCAGAATCCATCAAGGCTCACCCCTAACCTTCCTCACAGCCTTCCTGAAAGCATAACCAGACAACCTCAAGGGATGAGCAAGACTAGGCCAGCCATAACGCTCATTGCAAGGACCACACAAATCATTACCTGTGAAATCATTCACGAGATGCTGCCTCCTCAACTTCAGCATATCAGCATTATTCCAAACATCCTTCAGGGATTCTTTCTTTAAATCACCAATAACATACTTACCATCATAATCATAACAGCAGGGAACAACACGACCATCCCACATGATAGTAATAGAACGCCAGGGAAGGAAGCAGGGATAGGCACACTTCTTGCTTATCTTCTCCTTTGTTGAATCGTCAGCATGCTCAAGAATAGACTTCAAACCAAAACCAGTGAAAGGCTTTATGCAAACAGAATCAATACCGGGAATCTCCCACCTCTTCTTAAATTCCCCAACATTACCTTTCGTTGTCTTCATATAGATAAGGCCGACTGTAATCTCAGGAGTCCTGCTCTTATTCCTAACTTTCAAATCAGCAAGATACTTAATGTTCTCAACAGCCTTATTGTAATCAGCCCTTGTGCCACGAATCTTCTTGTAAGAATCATCATCAACAGAATCAAGAGAGATATAAACACGGTCCAAACCAGACTCGATAAGCCTCTCAGACATGTTCCTAGTGAGCAGTATGGGATTAACAGAACAGTTAACAACAACACCCTTATCATGACAGTACCTAATAAACTTGTCAATCTCAGGATGCATCAAAGGATCACCAAAATGATGGAGCTGGATATGGGTATCATAAACCTTCACCTGATCTATGATTTTTTTGAATAGAGCAAAATCCATGTAACCAAGCTTACGCTTCATGAACTGCCTGGGACACATAACACAATTCATAGGACAATGATTGGTAGGCTCAATCTGGAACACAATGGGATGGGAATTAACCCTGTCCTTCCTGGTGAAATACGAAAAAGCCTGGGCTAAATGAGTCCTGGAAAGACGTACACGATTCACAAAAGGATTAAGCCTCGACATAGGGCAGGAAATAAGATGCTGTATTTAAATATCTTCTGCTGAATTACACAAAATTAATATATGGGCAGCATTTAGAGAGCATGGGGGGGTAGTGTTATATGGTTGCTAAAATCAGCGTAGTAATACCAGTTTACAACGACGAAAAAAGGATAGGGCAGATACTAGAATCTCTAAAAAGACAGACATTCAAAGAGTTTGAAACAATAGTAATAGATGACGGTTCTAAAGATTCAAGCGCAGAAGTAGCAAAAAAATATGCAGACAAGGTTATTGTGAACCCACACAGCGGACCAGCAGTAACAAGAAACACAGGAATAAAAAACGCAAAAGCAGACATAATAGCATTCACCGACTCTGACTGCATAGCAAAAGAGGACTGGCTTGGAAAGATAAACGAATTCTTCAAAAACAAAGAGAACAAGGTCATGATGGGAAGAACGGTAATACCCCCATCAACATTCATAGGGGACTCGATATCAGCGTTAGGCTTTCCAGCAGGAGGGCATGCAGGATTCGAGAACATGTGGAAGGTGAGCAAGGAAGGCTACACAGACCACTTATCATCATGCAACATGGCACTGAGGAAAGAAGTGTTTGAAAAACACGGCATGGTAGACGAAAGCTTCCCACTGGCAGGGGCTGAAGACACTGAATTATCATACAGGCTGACAAAAAACGGGGTAAAGATAAGATACAACCCCCAAGCAATCGTGGAACACGAGCCCAGAACAAGCATGAAATCATTCATAAGATGGCAGATAACAAGGGGAAGAAGCAACTACCACTTCAAGAAAAAGGTCGGGAAGGTGAACGAATTCGTAAAGCTGAGAGCATGGTCAACAAAGAACATAATCAGGAAATACGCAACAGATCCAAAAATAGTAATGATAATACCGCTGATAGCAACAAGCTTCGCACTACAACAGTATGGTTACATGAAAGAGGCGTTAAGATGAAGTCTGTGTTGTTAATATTTCCAGGAAACATCGAAAACCAGCCGAGGTTACCTTTTTCTATACTAGTCCTAGCATCCCACCTAAGGAAAAAAAATATACCAGTTGAAGTGTTGGATACAAGAGTCCAGCCTTACAACAATGTCAATTATGATAAATACATGCTGATAGGTGTTTCTGCAAAAACAGGCGAGCAGTTATCATCAGCAGTAAAGCTATGTAAGTATATAAAGTCAAAGAGTAAAACCCCCATAGTATGGGGGGGGCCGCATGCAACTTTCTTCCCCGAACAGACATGCAAATCCGAACTCGTAGATTTTGTCGTAAGAAGCGAAGGCGAAGAAACTCTCTACGAACTTGTCAAAGCAATCCAAGAAAAAAAAGAATTTGAAAAAATAAAAGGACTCACTTTTAAAAGGGACGGTAAAGTAATAAGTAATGAGGACAGAGAATTTATAGATATGAATAAACTTGAAATACCTGCATATGACCTAGTAAATTTCAGTGACTACATAGATTCGGTAAAATACCTTACCATCGAAACAAGCAGGGGATGCCCCCATCGATGCTCATTCTGCTATGTACACCAATTCCACAAAAGAAAGTGGAGATTCAAAAGTGTACAAAAGGTCATAAGTGAGATAAAAGAAATAAGAAAAAAATATGGCGCTAACAGTTTCTTTATAGCAGATGATAATTTCTTCGTAATAAAGTCAAGGGTGATAGAACTCTGCAATGAAATAGTCAAGAACCAATTAAATATAAAAATATTTGCACAAGCTAGGGCAGATTATTTTGCCAATTACTCAGAGGAAGAGCTGAACCTAATAGCAAAATCCGGATTTGAATTCTTATCAATCGGAGCAGAATCTGGTTCACAACGCGTGTTGGACATGATAAATAAAGATATTAAAGTAGAGGACATATTCAACTCGGCAAAGAAATGTATAAATCATAAAATAAGACCTGTATACAGCTTTGTGATAGGTATACCGGGTGAAAGATTAAATGATCTGAATGTGACTCTTGATGCATACCAAAAACTTAGAAAAATATCAAAGAATGTGGAGGTAAGTGGACTGAATATCTTTACACCTTATCCTGGTACTCCACTTTATGAGGAAGCAATAAAAAATGGCTACAAGCCTTATAAGACGCTTGAAGGCTGGGCAGACTGGAAATTTTCAGACTTGTCAAATATAACATGGCTTACCAAAAAAAGTAAAAATAATCTGCAAACATTAGCAAAGCTTAGCCTCTTTATCTGCATAAGAGATAGACTTAACTCATACGGAAAAAAATTCAAACGAAAAAAAATAGGGACACTTCAAAGAAATATTCTATGGTACTTAGGAAGCCCTATCCTAAGCCTAGATGCTGCAATACGCCTAAAACTAAGGTTTTTCTCATTAGGATATGAATGGTTATTGTTTGGAAAAATAGTAAGTGAAATGAACGGGTAAAATGGAAAAAATAATCATATTTGCAACACACCAAGATGATGAAGCAATAGGCACCGGAGGGCTTATTGCACAAACTTTAAGAAAAGGGGCACAATTAAAAATCGTCTACACAACCACAGAGAATGATGTAAGAAAAGAAGAGGCAGAAAGGGTTATGAAAACAGTGGGCGTTAAAAAAGAATCGTTGATATTTTATGATTACCAAACATTAAAAAATAAAATCATTGTAAAAGAAGCAATAATAAGAACAAAAAAAATATTAAGAAAAGAGAACCCAACAAATATTTTTGTACCCAGCTATGAAGGGGGGCATATCGACCATGACCTTACAAGCTATATAGTAAATGAGACTAATGAAAAAAGAATACCCACCTATGAGTATCCCCTTTATAACAACTATCCTTTGTATATCCCAATAAAAATTATGAGAAGATATACTGTTAAATGGCTGCCATTCATACATATATTCCCCCCCTTATTCATACCAAGACAAACTAGGGTTATTAAACTAAGGATGAGCGATGAAGACATCAGGATAAAAAGGGATATGTTGAAAGGTTACATGTCACAGAATAAAAATGACTACCTAATTAAAAACTTTCTTTACATAGACAAATTTAGATTATGCCCAAATTACAACTATAAGAGGCCACCTCATGGTTTACTGCCATTAAATTATACAATAACAAGAAAACAAAGCTTCAAAGAATTCAGAGAGTTAATTAGTTAGGTTTACTTTTAAAATAAGTCGCTATGTCTCTTATGATATCATCCAAGCTGTGATCCACCTTGTAAGAAATAGTAGATCTTATCAATGAAATGTCAGGAACCCTTCTTGACATATCTTCAAAACCACGACCATAAGCTTTATCATAAGGAACGTAAACAATCTCCGAACTACTATTTGTCAACTCCTTCACTCGCAAAGCAAGATCCTTAATTGAAATTTCATTATCAGATCCTATATTGTAAATGTTACCTTCAGCCTCCGGGCAGTTAGATATGTCCACTAAACCCCTAACAACATCAAGCACATGCACAAAACACCTCACCTGGGAACCGTCTCCATAAACAGTGATAGCCCTGTTGTTTAAAGCTTGTTCAACAAAACGTGGAACTACCATGCCATAACGACCTGTTTGCCTAGGTCCAACAGTATTAAATAACCTCATAATGGTAACAGGTAATTTCTTATCATCTCTGTAAGCAAGAGCAAAAAATTCATCAACAGCCTTACCGCAAGCATAACTCCACCTCATAATCTGAGCAGCCCCTAAAACGCGATCATCATGCTCACGAAAAGGTACCTTATCACTCTTACCATAAACTTCAGAAGTAGAAGCAAAAATAACTTTCTTATTGTATTTAGCAGCTAACTCAAAAACATTCTCAGTGCCTATAATGTTTGTTTTCAAAGAATTCAGAGGATTTTTAAGAATGTACTCCACCCCCACAGCAGCTGCAAGATGATAAATAATATCTACTTTCTTAACCAAACTTTCAAGAAGCTCTTTATCAAGAACACTCCCTTCATTAAAATAAAAATTCTTATTATTCATTAGATGATTAATATTGTCAATATTTCCAGTAGAAAGATTGTCTACAATACAAACCTTATGACCTCTATCTATAAGCACATCATTGAGATGACTGCCAATAAACCCTGCACCACCCGTAACCAAAACATTTTTCATTTTTAAAGACTCTTATAGATAAAACCATTTTTAAAAGCTTCGGATTCATCAAAAAGATATTTAATATCAACAAGAACAGGATTTTTGCCCATAATCTTAAGTAGTTTATCAAGTGTTAAAACTTTAAAACAGTCATGAGCAACGGCTAAAACAACGCAGTCGATGCCAACCAAACTTTCTATCTGAACAGATTCGATTCCAAACCTCTTAATTTCCTCATTAGAAAGCCAAGGATCATGAACATAAACTTTAATCCCAAACTCCTCTAAACTATTAAACACCTCTAAAACCCTAGTATTCCTTGTATCATTAATATTTTCTTTAAACGTAAACCCTAAAATTAGTACCTTAGAATCTTTCAGAACCTTCCCTGCCTCATTAAGCCCCTTAATTACAAGTTCAGCCACATGTTTTGGCATAAAATCGTTAACATCCCGACCGGCAAGAATAACTTTAGGATGATAACCCACCTCCTCAGACTTATATAAAAGGTAATATGGGTCTACAGATATACAATGGCCACCAACAAGACCAGGAGTATATTTATGAAAGTTCCATTTGGTAGAGGCGGCCTCAAGAACATCTTTTGTCCGTATACCCATTCTATTAAAAATCAAAGCAAATTCGTTAATTAGAGCTATGTTGATATCACGCTGAGTATTCTCAATTACCTTAGCAGCCTCAGCAACTTTTATATTCTTAGCCTTGAAAACACCCACTTTTATAATCTTTGAATAAATCCTGCAAAGCTCCTCTGCGGTTTCATCATCTATACCGCTAACCACTTTAACAAGATTACTGACAGTGCGAATCTTATCTCCAGGACTAATTCTCTCTGGAGAATAACCAACTTTAAAATCCCCACCACACTTTAATCCTGAATTACTCTCTAAGATAGGTATACATACCTCTTCAGTAACCCCTGGATAAACTGTTGACTCATAAACAACTATACTCCCCTTACTTAAATTTCTCCCACAAATTTCTGAAGCATTTTCCAAAGGGTATAGATCTGGCTTTTTCGACTTTGTAAGAGGAGTGGGAACAGCAATAAATATGATGTTACATGATTTTATATCACTCTCGTTATGCGTAAAAAAAATATTTGACTTCTTTAACTCGTCAGGCGTAAAATGCATTGTAGGATCCAATCCCTCTTTCAATTTCTTAATCTTGTCTTTATCAATATCAAACACCACAGTATCATAATGTCGTGAAAATTCTACTGCCAATGGAATACCTACATAACCTGCTCCGATAATACATATCCTCATTTTTACTGCTAATTTAATAAAAAAGGGTATATAAAGATTATTAGAATGCAACAATTAGGTTTTAGATAAATCTCGGTTAGATTAGGAAACTATATAGAAAGTTATTTAAAATAAAGTTATAACCCTTAACTTATGAAAATTTTGCTTATTAACCCCCCTTGGCCTGGTAAAGGCTTTGGAACAAGAAGCCAGAACAGAATAATAAAACAGAGGGCAGACAAGTTCCTACAGTTCCCACTCTACTTGGGCTATACATCGGCTATGCTGAAAAAGCTAGGCCATGATGTTTTCTACATAGACTCTGTAGTTCAAGAACTAAATGAAGAGCAGACAAACCAGAAAATCAAAGAGATAATGCCAGACGTAATATTGATGGAAACAACAACACCTTCAATAGAGTATGACTTCAAATACATAAACAAGATGAAGGAGCTGACAAACGCCTTCATAATAGCGACCGGAACCCATGTAAGCTACTTCCCAAAAGAATCGATGGAACAGTGCAAGGGGCTGGACTTGATAATAAAAGGCGAGTATGACACAAGGATAGACCAGATAATAATAAACTTAAAAGACCTGGAAAAAGTAAAAGGGTTAACATTCAGGAAAAAAGGGAAGGTAGTAGACACGGGAACCGCTGAACTTCCAGCAGACCTAGACTTCATGCCTTTCCCAGACAGGGATACTATACAACTAGACTGGTATGGGGAAGCTTGGTACAACAAAAGACCATTCATGAACATCATGACATCAAGGGGGTGCCCGTATCAATGCACATTCTGTGTCTATCCCAACATAATAGAAGGGCACAAATGGAGGAAGAGAAGCGTAGACAACGTGATAGCAGAGCTAAAATACGTGGTGGAGAAATATGGGGTAAAAGAGATAAACATCGATGACCCAACATTCAACATAAGCAAGGAAAGGGTTATAGAATTCTGCAAGAAGCTGAGAGCCAACAAACTGAACTTGCTGTGGACCTGCAATGCAAGAGTGGACAACATAGATGAGGAAATGCTGAGAGAAATGAAAAAATCAGGATGCAAGATGATAAGGTATGGGGTTGAGTCAGGCTCAATGGAAGTTTTGAACAAAATGAAAAAAGGGATAACCATAGAGCAGATAAAGAGGGCTTTCAAACTCACAAAAAAACAGGGGATACTAGCACTAGGGGGGTTCATGTTCGGATTCCCATATGACTCAAAAAAATCGATAGAAGAAACACTAAAACTTGCCAAAGAACTAAAACCAGACCTAATACAGGCATCAATACCTATGGCATACCCTGGAACACCACTCTACGAAGAGGCAAAGAAAGAGGGCAAACTCATAATAAACTCCTGGAGCGATTTTGATATGACAAAAGGGCCTATAGTAAAAACTATAGATATGAACAAAGAAGAGTTGACAGAAATACTCAATAGAGTCTATAAAGAATTCTACTTCAGGCCAGGATTCATACTGCAAACATTATCTACTATAAGAAGGCCATCGGATATATCAAGGCTAACCAGGACATTCCTCAGTCTGGTAAGAACAGTCAGGTTTTACAAAAAAGAATAAAAATGTTAAAGAAAAAATTTACGAGCATGACAATGAAACAAGCAATAAAACTAAGACCTGAAGAAAAAAAAATTATCGACATAGGCCCTGGAAGATATCCCAAGAAAGATGCCAACATATTTGTAGATATAGATTACAAATTAATAAAACATCTTAAAAACCCGGTAGTTTGGGACCTCAACAAGATACCATACCCATTCGAAGAAGACTCTATAGACAAGATATACCTAGCAAGTGTATTAGAACACCTCCAAGCTCCAACAGCAGATGTACTGAAAGAGCTGTGGAGAATACTAAAATTCGGAGGGGTAGTAGTTCTAACACTACCAAACACCTACTTCATAGTCAAAAGAATACAATTTCTACTGGGAATAATGCACAATAATTTCAGACCACAGCATAAGAAATACGTAAATTACTCTTTCATAAGGCATACAGTAAAAGAAGCAGGATTCTGGATTGAATCAGAACCTCACAAGTACCTACCCTTCAAGAACCTCCTCCTTCCAAGAATAGAGATGGTAATAAAGAAGGAAGTCTAAACAAAACAAGGATACAAAGATGAAATTCTTAATAATAAGCTCTCTGGCAAGGAATACAGGCGGTTACCTTAGGGGCGAATACATGGCAAAATCACTAAGGGATTTAAAACAAGATGTGACCTATGTAAAATCGTTCAGAAGGCTTCCATTCGAACTCTACTATATATTCTCATTACCTTACTATCTGTTCAAAGCCCTAACAACAAAAGCGGATGTTGCAATATGCTTGAAACCGTTCCCAAACGCAACAATCCCTATACTCCTAAAAAAGCTCTCAAAAACAAAAACTATCGTAGATATAGATGACCTTGATTATGGATTCAGCAAGCTAGGAAAAATTATCAAAGCAACACAAGTACCCTCAATAAAATATTTTGACTTGGTAACAGTACACAACGAAAACCTATACAACCTAGTAACCAGTGAATACAAAATCAGAAAAGATAAGGTTTACAAGATGGAACAAGGAGTTCCGTTAAATATTTTTGATCCTAAGAAATATGACCTAAAAAGAACGAGGGAAGAGCTTGGACTAACAAACAAAAAAGTTATAGGGTACCAAGGGCATCTCTCAAGATCATCAGATCTCGAACCCATACTAAAAATCTTCAAGGAGGCCTCAAAAAACATAGACAATATGATATTGTTAGTAATAGGAGGGGGAGTAAAATACAAAAAATACGTCCAAATGGCCAAAGAAATGGGAATAGAAAACATAAGATTCACAAACTTTGTAAAGCCAGAAAGAGCAGCAGAGCTTGTAGCAATATCAGATGTGTGCATAGTATACTATCCAAGGATAGAAGCAAACAAATACCGGGCATCGATGAAATTGAGAGAATACCTAGCAATGGAAAAACCAGTCATATGCAACTCTTTTGCGGACCTAGAGAGGTTTAAGGAGTACACATACCAATTCGATAAAGATGAAGAAGCAACAGAAGCATTCAAAAAAGCACTAAACCCAGATAAAAGGGAGACAAAAGGATATAAATTCGTAACAGAAAACATGTCATGGGAAATGATAGCTAAAGGCCTGCTACAGAGAATATCATCTATTTCTTAAAAGTATATCTCAAAAAAGAAACTCCGGATTTCATAATACTCTTTCTCTGCAATGGATCCCTTAATTTTTTTAGGTAATAAAGCATTATTTTTGGCCTCAGATAGAACGAACGGTATAACTTCTTATAGTAAACATCAATCTGCTCATTGGTAAGTTCCTTTGGAACAAAATTATTAGATTGAAAAACATTAACCTTTTCCCAATCTGGATCAAAAGAACCATACTTGGGAGCTAATTCCCAAGCCTTAGTACCAGGAAAAGGTGAAAACCTACATAGATTAATATCATCTAAAGGAACCTTCATAATGAACCTCTTGGTTTCTTCTAAGGTTTCTAAGGTTTCACCAAAACTACCAAACATAAAGGAACACTTAACTGATATACCTGCTTCATGAGTTAACTTTATCGCCTTCTCATTCTGCTCAACAGTTGTACCCTTATGCAATATATCCAAAATTTTTTGTGAGCCTGACTCAGCACCATAAATAATTTGCCAGCATCCAGCTTTCTTCATAAGTTTTAAGGTTTCTTCATCAATCATATCAACCCTACCCGAACATGACCAGGGCATATCAATCTTTTCTTTAATCATTATTTCACATATCTCTTTCAGCCTCCTTCTAAAAACAAGGAAATTATCCTCATCAAAAATCAATGAATTAATACCAAATCCGTCTCTAAGATACTTAATCAGCTTAACCACATAACCAGCACTATTCGCCCTACAGACATTGCCAAAAATGCTTTTCTCACAGAAAATACACTGACCAGGACAACCACGAGATGTAACCACAATAGTCGTTGGTGCCTTATACATTTTATCTGCAATTGGCTGGTAATGTTTGGCTAAATCCGGAAGAAGATCATAAGCAGGAAATGGTAAAGTATCAAGATTGGATATATAAGGTCTCCGCTCTGTAATAAATACTTTTTTACCTATTTTTATCACCAAACCCTTAACGTTGTTTATATTTTTCTTCTTATCAATTTTATCAAGAAGTTCAAGTAAAGTCAACTCACCTTCGCCATAAACACCAACGTCAAAACTTGAAAATCTTTGCATAGTTTCAATAGGAGAAGTTGTTAAATGCGCTCCCCCAAGTATTATTTTAATATGCGGGTTTTCCTTTTTAACAGAATCTGCAATACTAACAGCATTAAAAATATTCATTGTGGTAGAAGTAACTCCCAAATAAGCGGGATCCTCATCAAGAATTCTTTTAACGGTCTCCTCGTTATCCAATCGTAAGGCAAACTGATCTATAATCTTTGGTTCATACTTATCCCTTACAACAGAAGAAAGTTGACAAATCCCTACAGGAGGAAGTACAGTCGTGATATCCCCTAACTTTGTGTATTTACCATCCAAAGAAGGATTTAAAAATACAATTTTTTTCATATAACCTTAGATTTACAAATTATATATAAAACTTGTGGTAAATTAAGCACATACACAGATAAGATTGTATAGTAAATTATTTAAACCTCTTATTCATTTAGGAATTATATTTAAGAAAAAACTGTTTTTGAGGTTTTTAAATGAAAATATTACTTATCAACCCCCCAATAAAATTCATTGAAGGACAGGGTGACCGCCCACCATTAGGTTTAGCTTATTTAGCAGCAAATCTACTGAAGAATGGAAAAGAACATGTTAAGATACTTGATTTATCTACAAAACCTAATTTTTCTCTACCTGAATATTTATTGCAAGAGAAGCCTGACATTGTTGCAATATCAAGTATGACCCCTACATTTTTCGAATGTGCAGCTATCTCAAAGATTTGCAAAGAGACCCTAAAGGGAATTATCACGGTAGCCGGAGGACCCCATCCCAGCTCACTTCCAGAACAAACTTTGAAAGAATCGGATTTTGATATTGTTATATACGGAGAAGGTGAGGTAACATTTGACAAACTAATTGATACATTAGAAAACAAAGGAAATCTAAAAGACGTTCAAGGCTTATACTATAACGAAGAGGGTAAGATCCTTTCAACAGAACCTAGACAATTACAGGAAAACATAGATATGATACCCTTCCCCGCCAGGCATCTTTTAAATATGGAAGAATATACAATGAAGATACAAGGGCTACCTGCAACAACGATAATCACATCAAGAGGTTGCCCTTTTAGTTGTGTATACTGCAACAAATCAGTCTTTGGAAACAAATTTAGAGCCAGATCACCAAGAAATATTGTTGACGAAATAAAAGAGATAACAAAAACATACGGAATAAAAGCATTTCTTTTTGTTGATGATACATTCACATATGATTATAAAAGGACAGAAGGTATATGCGATTTAATTATAAAAGAAAAATTAGGTATTATATGGCGTTGCTGGACAAGGTCAGATAAAGTTGATAAAAACCTTATAAAAAAAATGTACGAAGCCGGGTGCACGGAGATGAGCTTTGGTATAGAATCCGGCAATCAACAAGTGTTAAACAAAATAAGAAAGGGTACATTAGTAGAACAAAATGAAAAAGCAATAAAATGGGCAAGAGAAATGGGAATTTATGTTAAAGCATTTTTCATGATAGGGCTTCCTGGAGAATCTATGAATACAGTTAAAGATAATTTAGAATTTATAAAAAAAGCAGATCCCAATAACGTTGATTTCTACATAATGACCCCTTTCCCAAGCACCAAAGTTTGGGATGATCCAGAGAGCTTGGGAATAAAAATAGTTTCTAAGGATTGGAGAAGTTACTTCCATGCAGGTAAAGAAGGAGCTACACACAGTGTCGTGGCCACAGAACACATGAGTAGAAAGGAGATTGATTTAGCATATGAGTGGATAGTCAAAGAATACGAAAAGATAAAAAATTCCGAAAACAGCAAATAACGCTTTAATAAGAGTTTATTTATATTTTCTGTATAACAAACATTTAAATATCATTACTTTTTTCAATAATCTGTTAAAAATGCTAGAGAAAATATATTACTCGATTCGGAAAAACCATGTTAAGAAGCCAATTTATTTAATATATTTTGTAACAAACATATGCAATTCAAAATGTAATCATTGTTTTTATTCAAAACAATTAAACAGACCAGAAAATAAAGACTTAACTTTGAATGAAATAAACAACTTTTCAAAACAACTTGGCAAGTTAATATGGCTCTCATTCTCAGGAGGCGAACCTTTCATGAGGAAAGATATAACAGAAGTTTACAATATTTTTCTAAAAAATAATAAGTTCAGCAACTTTACAATACCCACTAATGGTATACTCACAGATACAATATACAAAAAAACTAGAGAGATGTTAATGATTAAAAAAATAAAATCTTTCAGCCTCAACCTTTCATTAGACGGTCCTAAAGAAATACACAACCAAATAAGAGGGGTAAGTTGCTACGATAACGTTTTTAAAACCTATGACAAAGTGAAGAGTTTAAAAAAAGAGTTTCCTTTCTTCTCTATAAAAGTTAGCACAACATTATCAAACAAGAATATAAACTACCTAAAAGAGTTACATAAAGAAGTTCATAACCGAATGCCAGAAATAAATTTTCATAATTTTGAGATAATGAGGGGGGATGCAAAAAATCATGATTATAACCCTCCTACAATAGAGGAGCTTTATAAGAATAAAGAAATAATATTTAAAATATGGGATGATTACCAATTTTACGATAAAAAAATAAGCTCAAGGATAGCTCTAAATGCAAAAAAGGAAATATTTAACACATACATCCAAATTCTAAAGACAAAAAAACAACCCTTCATGTGCTATGCTGGTAGGATCCATGCAGTGCTTGATAATAATGGAGATATTTATTTCTGCGAATTACTAAATAAGATAGGGAACATACGGCAAAAAAGTTTTTCAGAAATATGGCACTCTGAAGAAGCCAACAAACTAAGGGATTCTATAAAAAATAGAGAATGTTACTGTACCCATTCATGCTTTCAAAATACAAATTTTATTTTTAAAAAAAGTAATTGGCTTAAATTAGTAAGGTAGTACAATGGACACACTAAAAATATGCTTTGTATCAAGAAACTACGGCTCAGTTATTCATGGGCCATCAATTTATGGAAACAATCTAATAAATGGAATAATAAAAAAGGGCCACGAAGTCCACATAATAACCCCAGATAATACAGCAACTAGCAACAAAGCAAAAATAATATACGTAAAGAAACCTATAGATTTGAAACATGCAACATGGATACAATTAAGCAGCATATTTTCAAAAAAAATCGAAAGACTATCAAAAATCGAAAAGTTTGATATTGTGCACTTCTTGAATAGTTTAGAAGTTATGAGATACAACGGCAAGATTAATAATGTTTTGACAACAATACAAGGGTATCATTTCGCAGAATCTACACTAAATCCATTCCATTATACAAACAGATATCCTATAGATTGGTACTTAAGATACCCTTATTATAATATTGGGAGACTATTTGAGATAAAAGGGCTAAGGAAAATGAAGCATATAATAACTCCCTCAGAATATATTAAAAAATCTTTGATTAAAAATTATGATCTAAGCGAGAGTAAAATTACAACAGTATACTATGGTATAAAACAAAACAAAGAGCATACTTTAAGAAAAAAATTCAATTACAATGTGATACTGGTGGGGAATAATTTCCAAACAAAAGGAATCTCAACTCTTATAAGAGTAGCTAAGTCATTAAAAAAAGAGTTTCCGATGGCAAAATACACTATAGTAGGAGATGATAAAAGAGTATTACCATATATGAAAAAGTTAACAGAAAAAGAGGGTGTAGCAGAAAAATTCATATTCACGGGGCATGTGCCAAATACTGAACTTAAAGAAAAATACAAGGAAGCGGACATATTTATTCTGCCCTCAACAATTGAAGGTTTTGGGATGGTCTTCCTAGAAGCAATGAACTACGGACTGCCAGTAATAGGCAGTAATGTTGGGGGCATACCTGAAATCATAGATGATGGAAAGAACGGATTCCTAGTAGACCCTGAAAATCCTAAAGAGATAGCTGAAAAAATAAGGATAATCTTTGAAGATGAAGCATTAAGAAATAAAATCAGCGAAAACGCCTACAAAAGAGTTGGGGATTTCCCCCTAAGCAAAATGGTTGATGAAACAATCAAGGTATACAAAAACCTGACTTAATGTTTCATGTCAGCAAGGAAGCCAAACAAGACAGTCTGTATGCCTGTCATGAAAAGAAGAACCATCAGGAAAAACAAACCAAGGTGACCTTCTATACCTGTTGTTAGGTGGAGATACAAAAACCACAAACCGATAAGGAAAGCAAAAAACAGGAAAGCAAAACCAATCCAGCCAAAAAACTTCAGCGGCTCAAAATCACGATAAATTCTGAATATGTTAACCCAAGCCCTCATCGCATAACTGAATGGGCTCTTAATCAAACGGCTCCTGCCATGACGCCTGGCAAAATAAATAGGAACCTCCTTAACCCTGAATTTAGCCTTGACAGCCCTGATTATCTGCTCCTGAGTATAAGTGTGATCCGACCTTATCTTGATTTTCTCAGCAACCTCATGTGTAAAAGCCCTGAAACCAGTCTGAGCATCACTAATCCTAGCACCACTAATCTGAGAGACAACAACAGAAAAGGCAACATTGCCCATCCTGTTTACGAGAGGCATGTACTCAATCCTGCCCTTGAACCTCGAACCAAGAACAAGGTCATAACCCTTCTCTATCTCAGCAACAAGCCTAGGGATGTCAGAAGGAAGATACTGGCCATCAGCATCGATGTGGACAAGAACATCTCCATTCAATTCAAGGAACTTCTCAATCTCAGTCCTGAATGCCTCTGCAAGACCAAAATTAACGGGATGAGAATAGACAAAGGCGCCAAGACTCCTTGATATTTCCGCAGTCCTATCACGGCTACCGTCATTAACAACCATAACCTGATACTTGTACTTAGTAGAATCCATAACTTTTTTTATGCTGGCAATAACATTGCCTATTGTTCTCTCCTCGTTATATGCCGGGATGCTAACCACAATTTTCATTATAACACACCCTATACAGATAAACATCACCAAATGATTTCAGAAGCTGATAATTAAGGTTATGCTTGCTAACCACATAATCAGCATTCCCTGGATTTGATGGATCACCGATAACAACATCACCCCTAACCCAGAAGCCCATTATCGTGGCAGACCTGCCATTACCAAGATCCTCATAAACACCCTTAGTGCCAACCTTCTGAATCATACCCTCATCCCTTGAATCAAACAAAACAGTCGAATGCCTTCCATGATCATAATCGTTAAACCACAAACCAAGCTGGGTCTGTGGATTATTGTACCAATACTTCTCAGCATTGTAATAAACCATGCCATAGCCTACTAGGCTGGAGCCCAGCAGGAACACAAGGCAGAACAAACCAACATTCCTGAAGGTTAAAAGTTTTTTGTAACTCAACAACAATATAATAAAGAAGATAGAAAGGAAAAAAACAGTGAAAACAATGAAAGTAGGTAGATTGAAGACAGAATCAAAGCCTGACTTATGATAAATTATGGACTCAAATGCATACCTTAGCAGGCCAAGCCAGGAGAGAACTATGTTATTAGGGGGGAATAGCTGATAGAAAAGCAGGACAAAGGAGAAGAGGAAGAAAGGCAGGGAAAACCATAACAGATACTTGAAAGCCTTGCTTTTGTTGAGCAGACTCAAGCCAATGAAACCATTAATAATAATAACAGGAATTAAAACATCAACATAACGACCCATAACCTTAGAATAAAACAACGAATACAGCTCCTGGATGTAAAGATTATGATTAACTGCTGCAAATACAACAAATACAGCTGTAAAAATGAACAAGAGGAAATAAGTCCTTAATTTCTTATCACTAAAAATAGAGAGACTTAGAACCGGAAGAAGAGCAAGAGAAGCTATTAACAGGTAGATTAAATAAAGAACAAACCAGTAAGTGAAAAGCATCAGGGTTGTAAATGTAAAATGAAATGAGCCCTTCTCAACAGATGCATACAAGCCAAAAAACCCTCCAATGGTAAAACCATAAAGCAAACCATTCCTCACAAGCCAAGGAGATATAGTAATGAAGAATGCAACCCCCATAATAACCTTATTCAAAAAACCATACCAGCCAACCTTTCTCCCAATAAGATTGCACAAAAACAAAACAACTACAGCAACTACTAAACTCAGTGCAATAACCCTTGTAAGGAAAGTAAGACCTATGAAAATACCTGCCAGGATGTCAAACTTGATACTATCCTCCTTGAAAGACTTATACACAAAATAAAAGGCTGCCAGGAAAAGGGTGTAGAAAAGGTTCTCAGCAAGAATAAAGCCTGAAAAGGAGAAAGTAGCTGGAAGGACAGAAACAATAACAGCTATGAGCAAAGACTTGTGATCATCAAAAAACTCTCGGGCAAGGAAAAAAGCAGGAAAGATTATGAGAGAGGAAAGTATAACATTAATGAACTTCATAAAGAAGAAAGCAACCCTCATATCATTAGCAAGATACGACAAAGAAATCATAATTGGATAAAGAGGGGGATACTGGTGGGTGGGAACTCCATCAACAGAAAACGTGCCATGATCAAAAAAACTCTGAGCCATCTTAGCATACATGTAATCATCGCTAGGAGCAGAAGGCGCAGGAATGAAA
>JAZDEN010000032.1:0-49616 GCA_043808805.1 archaeon
CTTACATATAAACTGATACACATCCTTAAAACTGTGCGGACTTCAGGCCTTTCTCTGCTCAATACCATCAACAGTATTCTTGACTTCGCAAGGTCGGAAGATGGCAAACTCCAATTGGCATCCGTGCCGTTCAAGCTTGAAGAAACAATCAAAGCGATGTATTTCCACCTAAACACACAATACACTCAATTAATGGGAGAGGGATTCTTCCCACAAAACGGTGCAGTAAAACTGGACAGGCTCAAAAACTACAAATTAAGGCCTGCGAAGAAACCTTTTAATTTTGTAAGGCCCATAGACCTGACAATAGTACCAAAAGATTTGTTCGAGAAAGAAGTTGTGTTTTTATGATTAATTAAAATGAAATAACCTTTGGGTTAGAGAAGAATTCTTCTTTCTTAAGTTCTTCAATTATGAAAAAGGTCTTCAGTTCTAAGATATTAAATGTTTCTTCAATCTTTTCAATGAAAGACTCCTGCTCCTGCATATTCTTGAAAACCACCTCAATGATGAAATCATAACCATTGTTCACTTTGTATATGGAGTTCACGTTGAAAGACTTAACCAGGTACTCTTTAAGCTGCTCCCTATGCTCCTTGTTAACCTTGATTAGAATTGTAGAAACAGTCGGGAAACCAAGCTTGTGAAAGTCTATTAGGATTGTAGGCCTTTTTATCACACCACTGATATTTTCCCTTAACTTGTCAAAAATAGTGGAAACAGGGATTCTTGTCTTCTTGGACATCGAGGTTAAGGATTCTCTTCCATTGCTTCTCAGGTTTGAGATGATTAAGAGATCGGATTGTTTCATGTTATACCATCCATACTTACTATTATAAATAACTGCGGTAAAACGTAGTTAAAACATAAGTAACATTCACTTCAATAAACAGTTAACTTTAACTTAACTAAAAGGTTAAATAAAAAAAGAAAACTTTATAAGATATGACCACTCCGGAGTTGCATGGTTTCCGTACCATTATTCTTTAACAACAAAAGAACTGTAAAATCAAATGTTGTAGAAGTACTTCTCGAGAAGAATAAACTCAGGAAAATGGAAATATTTCGAGAAATTAAAAAGAGAGGTAATAACATAACTTTCCACGCAGTTAACAAATCAGTTAACGAGCTATCTGAGATAGATGTCCTAAAAAAATATGAGAGAGAATATGGAGTGAATCCTGAATGGATAAACCAGCTACACGACTTCACCGAAAAGGCCAGAGTAAAATTCCTTGATGAAAACGGATCAGTACTTTATGGCATAAAAGACATAAAAAGAGAGGGAGGGATAACCACAATAACCTTTGACAACATATATGACATGGACAAATACTACAAGGGCTTACATGAATACTACTACTCAAAACTAAAGGATGATGAAATTGTTTGTTTGACTTACGACCACCAGTGGTGGCATATACTCTACCCCCAACAGGACTATGAACTGAATGAAGCAAATAAAAAATTCTACTGTGTAAGCACTAACAATACTTCACTTGATATTGCTGGGATTAATTTCAAAAGATTACTGGGAATGAATGTTGTAATAAGGAAACAAGGAATACAATTCAGGAATACTTCTGTTTATGGAGCAGTGGTGATACAAACTATAATAGGTAAGAACCTGAATGATTCTCTTGATAATTATTTTAGTAAAACTAAAACAATACAACATTTGAGTGCATCAAAGAGGTTTGTTGATGAGGTACTTAAGAAAAAAGGGAAGGTTATACTGATAATAAATCAAAATGCGGATTTGGCTGAAGAAGTAAGAAACCATGTTCTTGGATGTTTTAGTTAGGAGAAATTTGCAATACTTTTTTTAGTGTTAGGACTTTGTTACCTTTACTTAACTGTTCTGCATTCACAGAATAACTTTTTATGTATGAGAGACAGCTCTTTTTTTCTCTGGGCATATTCTCATAGTAAGATAAACTCTTTTTTTGTTTTTCTGCTCTTGCTAAATTATGATTGATTGCTTCTTCCGAAATGGGCTGTTGTTCTATCTTTTGCTTTAACCTCTCAAAATGATTTATATCCCCATAAATCAAAGTACCACTAAATAAAGGATCAGTTGTGCTTATATTAAATTTTTTAACTAACTCCTCTAATTCGTCTTTGTTAATATGGAATATATCCAACCACCCGTTAAAGTAATTCTGAGATTTGTCATCTGAAACTATAAAAAGGTCTATATCCTTATCAGGCTTTTGAGATCCGTACAAAATTATAAAATTAACATCCTTGAAATGACCATCATATAAATGTTTAATAATTCCGACTACCTTATTACCATCATAGAATTTTGGGAAGCCAAGCTGTGACATAAAACCAAATCGGGTTAATCTTTGTTCTTGTTCTCTGAAATAATCTATAAGGCTTTGGTAATGCTGGAGGAAATTTCTTCTTTTTTCTTCCCAGGTACCATAGTTTCCTGTTCCTTTACATAACATTTCTTCTAACCACATAGCAAAACCTTCATAATTCCATACATTATGTTTTGTTAAGCCTAAAGGCTGAATATTAGGATTAACTTCACCATAAAGAAACTCGTTAGGGTCTTGACTTTTTTGTAATATACCTACTAAATCTTTTCCAATTCTTGAATGTTCACAAAATAAACCATGACCAAAGAATTCATGAAACAAATTAGTGGTAAGGGTCGTGCTGTTTTCACATAAGTAAGCCTTATAACTTTGTGGAACATACACACCTGGATGTTCTTTTTTTAAATTAGGTAACGTATCCTTATTTATATGGTAGAACTCTAACCATTCTTCTTCAGAATAAATTTTACATTGAGATTTTTCTGTCTTTAAATTAAATTCGTAGCTGATAAAATTAGAAGCTTCATTAATAATTGAGTCTAAAGAGATTACCATGCTATAAGATAATTATTTTTTATTTATTTTGTTAAGTTCATTTATAATACTGTCAATTTCTTCTTTACTATCACAATGGAATTGAATATCTAATGATTTTTTTAAATCTGGGCTATGTGAGGCTACATAAAAACTTATTTGCCCTTTTTCCCTTGAAATCCATTCTAGATATTCATATACCCCCTCATAGACCAAGTTCTCGTTTATGTCATAAATTTTTATTTTCATTACTAATACTCCCATGGCTTTGGAATCTTTTTCTCATCAAATGGAAACTCTATTGGTCTTTTTGTTTCTTTAAAAACTTGTGCATAAATGTCATATGCTTCGTTCCCGTGCCTTCCTGTATAATCACCCCTACCAAACTGTAAGTGGTTATCAGGTAAACCATCATGGGCATGCCTATCTATCCTCATTAGAGGGGTATCAATTTCTGGTCCCATGAACTTAGTTGTTCCTTTACCAAAAGATAAACCCATAGGGTCTGGAGGATCCCATTTTGGTGGAGTAAACGGTTCTGGGATTGGAGAAGACATCTCTACTTGTTTGGCATGGAACGATTCTATTTGGGCGGATATGCTTGGAGCCCAAGGACCAGAAACAGGTATAAAAACTTCTGGTGGCTCTGGTGTAAACAAAGCAATAGTTTTAGTTAAGTACTGATCTATTGTTCTTCTAGAACCTGTTTTATTTTCATAAACTAGAATTTGCTCAAGCAAGGTTTGTTGCATTCATTTCAGCTCCTATCACCTTGCCTAATTGTAATAATCACCTTCTATATAAACCTTTCTATATGTAACTATTATAAAGTCGTAATATTTACGCCTGCTCAAGTAATCCCTTCTCATACTTCTCCCTAACTATAGGAAGAGCAGTCTCCATCAAAGGGTAGAACTCAGTATTCTTAGCAACAGCCACCGAAGCAATAACATCAGGATCAACGTACTTCTTTATTGCCTCTTCAACAGAACTAACAGGATGAGAATTCACAAGATTATCAAAGTCCAGAGAACTTCCATCCTTCCCAGCCTTAGCTGAAATCCCAAAAACATGATAGCCAGTAGGATTCAAACCTGAAGGTATAATAACATGGCCCTTACTAAGATAAATACGCTCACCATCAAAAAGCTCATTAGGAAGAACCTCCAATTGAATATGCTTCAACAAACAATCTTTCATGCTATCAAAATAAACAACCTTCTCTTCAATAACAGGAATCTTGCTGTTAAGCATATCAATCATTCTAGTTAATTCATTCTCATACACCTCAAACCTAAATGTGTTACCAGACAAGCCAAGCTCCAACTTAGCCAAACCATAAAATCTCTCATTCGGCTTTTCCACATGTTTTTTCCGAGAATCCTTCAAACACTCATGCATAACATCCCTCACACCCATCAGAGTTGTATGGATGGCATGGGCAATAGTTATGTAAGGAGACAAAAAGTTTGACTTAGCAGCATTATCAAAAGTTTCCTTGTTAAACTTAATAACCTCCTCAAGGTCCTCAATAGAATGATGAGACTTCCTCATACTCAAACCACACATACCCATGTTATAATCTTTTAACCTATCCATTTCTAACCTCAATAAGCAGCCAGAATAGAAAGACAGCCTTTTTTAAACCTTATGTTTTTCCAAAGACAACAATTTTAAACACCAAAGGATTAACAACAAAAATGCAACACAAACTCAAAGTAAAGGCAAACGCAAAAGAAAACAAGATAGAACTAAAAGACAACACCTATTCCGTCAGCATAAAAGAAAAGCCAATAGAAGGAAGGGCAAACAAGGCGATAATAAAACTCTTCAAAAAAGAACTCAACAAGAACATCAGGATAATAAAAGGGCTAAAAAGCAATGAAAAAATTATAGAAATTCAGTGATCAAGCTCGTAAAGGGTGACCATCTCTTCCTCAAGGTCAACAAGACGAAGGATCCACATCTTCCTCAAGTCCTTCTTCCTTATAACATGATTGAACTGGTAGACCATGTTCTTGCTCTCATCCTCAACAACAGCCTCCCTGCCCTTCATAAAACGGTACTTCCTAAGCAGATGTCTCTCCTTCTTATCGTCATCCAGGACATCCCACCAATCAATCATAAAGAAATTTTTCCCTTCCATAGCCAACCTCGTGCAACCCTAAGATGCTGATAGATATTTAAACTTTTTGCTTAACGCAGCTCAAATGAAGGTATGTAGCGGTATTGCTGTTAGGAACCCTCTCAATGAACATAAGCTCCTCCTCATTAAAATAAATCGGCTTCTCACACGAATAACAGGTATGACCAAAAAGCTCATTCCCAAAAGAAATTAAATGCTCCTTCTCCATCCTGAAAACCCTAAGGTTAACATGCTTCTTCCTCCGCTCAATCTCCTGAAGGACAACGTCCCTGATACTAGACAAACGCTCCGCATAAGGCTTCACAATCCTGTAATCAACCTGAACTATCATTTCATAGTCAAAAAAGACTCAATACAATGAGAAACAACCTTTCCAGAAGAGGCGTCAAGCTTAACATTAAGAAGCTTGAGAGTAGAAGTAAGCAAAGTAATATTCCAGGTAACCTTATTGTCAAGATTCTGCAGGATTGCAATCGTCTTGGTGAAGAACTTATCACCAGGATACTGCTTAGAAACAAAATCATTAACCAACTTAACAGCCTCATCAAAACCCATCTTTACCTTATCAACATGAAGCTCAGAAATCTTAGTCCTATCATCCTTGAAGGCCTTATCAACAGGCATGACCTTGATTCCCTTATCAGAAACCTCAAGAGTGGTAATCATCTCATCCTTCGGATTGTAGAAATCAAACTGCCAGTTGCCCTCAGAGACAAAAAAACACGCATAGAGGAACGCTGACTTGTTCTTGCTCTTGAAATCCTTCAACTCCTTTGAACCTAGAAGTTTTTTGTAAGAATCATCCAGATTAAGCATAAGAATTATAAAAGGAGGCAATATAAAAACCTTACCAAAATGAAAGTTGTAATACAAAAATGCGAAAGCTACGAAGATGCTGAAAGAGCAGTAGAGGAAGGACTGGAAAAACTAGGCGGGATAGAAGCCTTCATAAAAAAAGGAGATAAAGTCCTGATAAAGCCAAACCTACTCGGGGCGAGAAAACCCGAAGACTGCGTAACAACACATCCAGAAGTTGTAAGAGCAGTGATAAGACAAATCAAGAAGATAACAGACGAAATAACGATAGGAGACTCGCCGGGATTCGTAGGCAACGTAAGAGGATGGGAGACTGTCATCGAGAAAACAGGCATGAAAAAAATAGCAGAAGAGGAAAATGTAAAACTGGAAGCACTGAAAACACCAAAAGAGGTTGAGAGCAAGGAATGGATAATAACAAAGAAATTAATGATAGCAGAAGAGACGATGAAATACGACAAGATAGTGAACGTGGCAAAGCTGAAGACACACAGCCTGACAGTATACACCGGATGCGTAAAGAACATGTTTGGGATAATACCCGGAAGACTGAAGTCAGGAATGCACACAAAATTTCAAGACCCATATAACTTCTCAAAAATGCTGCTTGACCTTTACATGGTTAGGAAGCCGGACCTGAACATCATTGACGGAGTCTACGGGATGGAAGGAGACGGCCCAGCATCAGGAGACGTAAGACACTTTGGAATAATAGGACTAAGCCAGGACGCACTCGAACTCGACTACGCAATAACCAAAGACACAAAACTCGAAATACCGATGATAAGGATAGCAGAAGAAAGAAAGATGATAATGAAAGTTGAAGTAGAAGGCGAGTTCAAAACAGAGATAAAAAAACCAAGCACAGGAATACTAACCAGTTACGTGCTGCCGATAGCAGGCAACGTAAGAAATAAATTAACATCAAAGCCTGCGCTGACACAAGAAAGATGCACAAAATGCGAGAGCTGCTACAAGATATGCCCTGTCAAGGCAATAAGCATGAACCCTTATCCAGAATTTGATTACTCAAAATGCATAAGATGCTACTGCTGCCATGAGATATGCCCAGAGAAAGCAATCTACCTCAAAAAAAGCATTGTCCAGAAACTACTTAGGAGATGAAGAGGCATGCTCATGAATCTCACTCAACAAATCGTTAACGAAAGTATAGATCTTAACATCATGCGTGACCTTACCATCAAGAGTTCTTATTGCCAAATTCCTTGAATCAACCTCCTTATCACCAACAGTAACCATGTAATTAACCTTCCTGATCTGGGCATCACGAACCTTCTTGCCAATCGTCTCAGGCCTGTCATCAATCTCAACACGGACACCATTAGCTTCCAACTCAGCCTTAACCTCATTCGCATACTTAACACTCCTATCAGTAACAGTCAGTATCCTGACCTGCATAGGAGCGAGCCACAAAGGCAGCTTGCCAGCATAATGCTCAAGCAGGATAGCAATGAACCTCTCAATCGAACCGAGAATAGTACGGTGGATCATCACAGGGCGGTGCTTCTTACCATCCTTCCCCTCATAAGTAAGGTCGAATTTCTCAGGCATGGCAAAATCAAGCTGGATGGTAGCGCACTGCCAGGTCCTCCCCAACGAATCCTCGATATGGAAATCAATCTTAGGACCATAAAACGCACCGTCACCAGCATTAACCTTGAACTTGATGCCAGTGTCCTTCAAGGCAGCCTTCAAGGCATCCTCAGCAGTCTTCCACATCTCAGCAGTGCCAATAGACTTCTTAGGCCTAGTCGAAAGCTCAAGATGGTAGGGAAGCTTGAAAATCTTATACATGCGATCAGCAAGATTTATGACCCTAATAACCTCATCCTTAATCTGCTCCTCCATGCAATAGATGTGGGCATCATCCTGCGTGAAGGCACGAACGCGGAACAAGCCGTTCAAGACACCTGAGAGCTCATGCCTATGCACAAGACCCAGCTCAGCCATCCTTAATGGGAATTCACGATACGAATGAAGGCCTGTGTTGTAGATCAGAATACTTCCAGGACAGTTCATGGGCTTAACAGCATAATCCTGATTGTCAATCTTAGTGAAGTACATGTTATCCTTGTAATGATCCCAGTGGCCGGACTTCTCCCACAGCCTCCTGCTCAGGATCATAGGCGTGGAAATCTCGATGTAACCCTCCTTCTTGTGCTCCTGCCTCCAGAAGTTAATCAGCTCATTCCTGATGATCATACCCCTAGGATGGAAGAACGGAAAACCAGGACCCTCCTCATGCATGCTGAAAAGGTTAAGTTCCTTACCAAGCCTTATATGGTTACGCTTCTCAGCCTCCTCCCTGTTTTTTAAGTAAGCATCAAGGTCCTCTTTTGAACCGAAAGCAGTGCCGTAAATACGCTGCAACATGGGATTCTTGGAATCACCACGCCAGTAAGAACCGGCAATCGTAAGAAGCTTGTAGGCCTTAATCTCCTTCGTAGACTTGACATGAGGACCCTTGCAGAGGTCATAAAAATTACCGCACTGGTATAGGGTAATCTTACCCTTCAACTCCTTGAGAAGGTCAAGCTTGTAAGGCTCATCCTTGAGCATTTTTTGTGCCTTCTGCTTTGTAACATCAATCTTCTTGAAAACCAGATTCTGGTCAATAAGCTCATCCATCTTGGTCTCAATCTTCTTCAAATCCTCAGGAGTGAAGCTCACATTGCCAAAATCATAGTAGAAACCATCCTCAATAGCCGGACCAATGCCCAATTTGGCTTTAGAGTACAGCAATTTGACAGCATAAGCCAGTATGTGAGATGTACTGTGCCTTATCTTCTCTAACTTACCATCCATTTCACAAGAAATAGAACAAGCAAATATATAAAAGTAACGCCGAGAAAAAAAAGGCATAAAAAGGCCTGATGGGTATTTGTAAGGAATAAAAATGGTTTCAAGCCCAAAAAACACGAAAAAACAAACACAAAATGGAAAAATGATATAAAAAAACACATTACTCCGAAAAAAGACAAATAAAATGGACAAAAAGTAAAAGAAAGGTTTTAAAGCCTTCTTCGCGAAATTTCTGTGGGATAGAAAATCAAAAAGTGAATCTAGAAAAAAGAAGAAAAGGACCTAAAAGTCCTCGTCCTCTACATCTTCATCAGCATCAGCATCGTCATCATCGTCATCGCCCTCATCATCATCAGTGTCCTCGTCGTCCGCATCATCTTCCTCGACATCCTCATACTTCAATAATAAAAGTTCGTCAACCATTTTTCTACCTCCTGAAATTGGTTGCTATGAGTTAATGCATTGGATTTATAATACTTTTGCTTTTCCAAAACATATGAAGCAGAACAATCCTCGAGAAAAATGAGGATTAGCCATAGCAAAATATATAAATCAGTAATCCCAACCAACAAGTTATGAAAAAGAGGCTACTAATTTTGATAGCGCTAATGCTAACATTAACACCACTAGTGACTGCAGAGATAATACTGAACGGCGTCAACAACATAATGTACAATAGAGGTGACCAAATAACAATTTCTGGCTACGTCCTGAGGGGCGATAATGCTGACGGAACACTTGACTTCAGCATGGCATGCGGCTCAGAGAAATTCCCACTAACAAAAAGAGTGGTGGGCAACACAAAAACACCACAAGACTTCACACTGCCAGTCATAACCATACCCGCAACAGCAGAAGGGTCATGCAAGATCAAGACAGACATGATAGGAAGCGGGGGAATAATACTCGAATCACAGGAAACAAACACCTTTGTTGTCACAAAAGCAATGGAGGCAAAATTCCAATTCAGCCCAACACAGCTCCAGCTCGGAAAAAGCCTTGCAATAACAGGAGACATACAAGGGGCGGGCAACGACAAGAAAATAACAGGAGTTGCCGAGATATACATGATTTCTGAATCAGGCGAGAGATTCTACGCAGGAACAACAAGCATAGCAGACGGAAAGCTAGACTACACATACGTAACATCACCGATACCTGCGGGAAAATACACCATACAGATAAAAGCAAAGGACATGTACGGCAATGAGCATTTATTTGAAAACGTAGGATCATTCAACCTCGTAAACGAGGTCTACATCTTCGCAAAACCAACAAAGACAGAAGTCGAACCAAATGAAAAAGTGAAGATAATAGGAGAGGTAAAGACAGTCCTGCAAGAAGCAGTGCCAGAAGCAAGCGTAAAGATAACCATGGAAGAGAACGAATACATAGCTGACATAAAAGACAGCAAATTCGAATACGAGATGCAAATACCCGCAACCATGAAAAGCGGAAGGCACAAACTCAAATTCTTCGTAGAAGACAATTATGGTAATACAGGAACAACAGACGCCAACATATACGTCAAACCTGTGCAGACAACACTCAAACTGCAAACCAACAGGAACACATTCCTACCAGGAGACACAGTAGAGATAAGCTCAACAGTGTACGACCAGGCAGGAGACGTAATGACAAAGATGATCAACGTCGACATGACAGCACCTAATGGAGACATAGCACCACTGGAAAGCATAGGAAGCGGACAAAAGGTAAGCTTCAAGATACTGCAATTCGCAACACCAGGGACATGGAAAGTAGGTGCAAAGACAGAAGTCCTAGACGCAACACAGGAAATAGACATAAGCGAAGTCAGGAGCATAGACGTAAGCCTAGACAACCAGACAATAGTCATATGGAACAACGGTAATGTCGAATACAGCGACCCAGTAGTCATAGACCTGAACAACGGAGAATACAAGATAACAAAGAAAGCCGTGATAAAGCCAGACGAAAAGATACTAATAGATTTGACAAAGGAAGCGCCAACAGGACAGTATGACATATCCATAACAGGAGGAGCGATAGCGACACCAAAGAAATTCCAGGATGTAATCATACTAGGGAAGAAAACAAAATCAGCAAACACAATTTACTACTTCCTCATAGCCGTGATGGTCGGGGCACTAGCATACCTGCTGCTCTTCAAGAAGAGAGACATAGTAAAGAAACAGATAAGGGAAGACAGGGAAAAGGTAAGGGCACAGAAGACGCTTGAAAGGATAAAAGAGATGAAGTCCAAGGAAAAGCCCAAATTCTACCCCAACAGAGAAGCAAACATACAAGACTACAGACAACAAGTGCTGAAAGAGATAAAAGAGACTGAGAAGAAAGACCAGGACAGGAAGAGGTTCAGCTACAGGGACAACGGAATGGGTGAGAGCAACCAACCACCAAAGAAAGGCGGCCTATTCAACATGTTTGAATAAGACCACATCTTTTTCAATTTCTTCTTCTTTTAATTTTAATTTCCTAAGCTGAGAAACAAGAGCATCAAAACCCTTAGCGCGCTTAAGGATAGAGAAAGCAAAAGAAGCATCCTGCTTTGAAACACGCAACACCTCAGGAACAACCCTCCCAATGTTAGTGTGATGCAGAGAAGTAATCGAAATGACAGAATCAAAAACATGATCCTTGAAGGGAAGGCATTCTGCCATGCCGCAAACACGCATACCAGAAGACTTCTTCAGCAGACCAAGAGAAGGATCAAGCTGAACCAAATCCTTAAAGAACCCACGTGAAAGGCCACTGCCAGAGCCTATGTCAAGAACAAGACCTTTGTCCTTAATTTTTTCCTTGACCACTTTGAGCTTGGCAAGCTGCTCCTCAGCATAAAGCTCATCATAGCTATCAGCGATTTGGGAATAATAATCCATAAAAAAAGGAGGTTGTAAGAGCTTTAAAACAATTTCCAAAAGGTTTATATATAAGTAATTACTTTGAAGTAGTTACATATTAGGCGGTGCTTATGGAAAAAATACTCTTAGTCGAAGACGAAGAAAGCATGAGACTTCTGATTACCATGGACCTCGAAGACAAAGGATTCCAAATAGAGTCGGCAAAACACGGCATTGAAGCCCTGGAAAAGCTGAAGATGAACAGCATCGAAGGGATAGTAACAGACCTTACGATGCCTGAAATGGACGGATGGCAGCTTTGCAAAACACTGAGAGAACAGGGATGCACACTACCTATAATTGTATACACTAACAGACAAGACCACAACGATGTTACAAAATATGCAAATAAGGTAATAATAAAAAGCCCAGACAACAGCGAATTGATAAACTACCTGAAAACCCTTTAACCTCACTTCTTTTTATAATCCTTAAACAGGCCGTGACGCCTGTGCTCCTTAGAGGGATAAAACCAAATAGCCCTGCTATCAGCACCAGGCCTCGAATAACAACCAAGCCTGCACACCACATTGCAATTAAGATGGCTGTTATAAAAACAAAGCTGGGAACCAATACCAAACATAGAATCATCCAACTTAACAGCAGAAATCCTCTTCTCAGATGTTATCTCTTGGTATAATTGTGACAATGGTTTTGCAATCCTATCAGACCTTATGACATCAACACCATCAGGCAGCTCAACAACACCAGTGCCAATGCTAATCCTAACGACATGCCTGTCAACCTTTATGGGAATCTCATACTCAGGGAAATCCCAGATACCAAACCTCACAAAATTCTTCATTATAAGAGCAGCCTTACCACGGCCAACACCATGAAACTTCTGGAGATTCCTAAGAGTGCCATCAATAGTTCCGTCATTCAAACTCCTGGGATCGTTGCCATACTCCTGATACAACCTCATTGCATTATAACTGAGAATCTTAACCGGCTCGTTGATGCCGCCGGGCTTCTCAAGATGCTTGCTGATAATACCCTCAAGATAATCCTGCGAATAAGCATAAATCATGTCAAGCCTGACATCCTTAACCATACCCCTCATAGCAGCATAAACCTTCTGGGCAGACCTCATGGCATCAATCGAACAGGAAAAAAACAGGAAACGAGAATGACCCAGGCTACCCTCCTCAACACCATCAGGCAGAACCACATCAGGAAGAACAAAATTAAAAACCTTCTCCTCAAGCATAGAAACGGCCTTAAGAGAAACATCCACCCCCCTCTGCTTATTAAGAGCAAACTCAACCATCAAACCCCCTAAAAAACTGGTGTTAATTAACCTTTCCTTGAACTAGCGTTAGTTTTAAATATATCAGAAAATATAAATCAGAGCATGAAAAAGAGGGAGGAAATTCTAGGTAGATGAAACTCAAAGTAAAATACGTCAACCTGTCAACTGGAGGGCCGATAGTATCGGTGATAAACGAAGAGGACGCAAAAAAACTAGACCTATACGCACTAGACAGGGTTAAGATAAAAAGATTGAAGACAGAAAAGGAAATAGTAGCAGTGGTTGATATCTCCACAAGGGGTGTAAGGCCCGGGGAAATAGGACTATTTGATGAAACAATAAAAAAACTAGACATTCCCGAAGGGACACATGTGGAAGTTGAAGAAACAGAAAGACCAAAATCACTCGACCTGATAAGAAAGAAACTTGACGGAGCCCCGCTGACAAAGGAAGAGATGGACACAATAGTGGAAGACGTCTTGGAAAACAACCTAAGCGAACCAGAAATAACATACTTCATAAGCGGGGCATACACAAGAGGGATGAACCTCCAAGAGGCAACGTACCTGACACAGGCAATAGTTGACAGGAGCTACAGGATAAAACTAGACAGAAAAATAGTGCTGGACAAACACTGCGCAGGAGGAGTCCCAGGCAACAGGACAACAATGGTAATAGTACCGATAATAGCAGCATTAGGATACACAATGCCAAAAACAAGCTCAAGATCGATAACATCAGCATCAGGGACCGCGGACACGATGGAAGTTCTGGCCCCAGTATGCCTGAGCCATGAAAAAATAATAAAAACAATAAAAGAGACAAACGCATGCATGATATGGGAAGCAGCGCTAAACCCCATGGGGGTTGACGAGCTGTTCATAAAGATAAGACACCCACTAAGCCTAGACCCGGAAGGATTATTACTATCAAGCGTCATGGCAAAGAAAAAATCAGTGGGAGCAACACATGTTCTTATAGATTTACCATTTGGAGAAGGAGCAAAGTTCACATACAAATCAGCAAAAATACTGAGAATGAAATTCATAAAGATAGGAAAACAGCTGGGAATAAAAGTAAAAGTGATACTCACTGACGGATCACAGCCAATAGGGAACGGAGTAGGACCAGTGTGGGAGGCAAGAGACGTCCTAACAGTGCTGCAAGGAGCAGGACCAAACGATTTAAGAGATAAGTCAATAATGATGGCAACAATACTGCTGAAGATGGCAGGACTGAAAAACGCAGAGGGAAAAGTCATAGAAGCGATAGACTCAGGAGCAGCATACCAGAAAATGTTAGAGATAATACAAGCACAGGGAGGAAGCAAGAACATCAAACTGCCAAAACCAAAATACTTCCACCAGATAATGTCAAAAAAAGCAGGGACAGTAATAAAAATAGACAACAAGCTAATAGCAAAGATAGCGAGGATAGCAGGAGCGCCAAAAGACAAAGCAGCAGGACTATACCTCAGAGTACACAAAGGAATAAGAGTAAGGAAGGGAAAAGAACTGTTCACGATATACGCTGAAAACAAAAAGAAACTTGAATATGCTAAGAAAATAGCAGAACACCACGAGGCGATACACGTATCATGATACTAACAAGAAACGAGATAATAAAAGAAATCAACAAAGGAAGAATAAAGATACTGCCATTCAACAAAACACAGATAGGACCAGCATCAATAGACCTAAGCTTAGGGGATGAGTACAGAACATTCAAGAGAAGAATATTCCCCTACAAAGTCAATGAAAAATCAAACTTCGAAGACGTGACTGTCGGGAAGAGAGCAAAAAAATACATAATACTTCAACCAAACGAATTCATACTCGGAATAACAAAAGAAAAAATAACACTGCCAGACAACATATGCGGAAGACTGACAGGAAGATCAAAATTCGCAAGACTCGGGATTGCGGTCCACATAACAGCAGACTTCGTAAACCCGGGAATAAGCAACAGACAAGTGCTGGAAATAAAAAACGTAAGCCACCTCCCACTGAAACTAGAGGTTGGGACAAAAATAGCACAACTAGTCCTTGAAAGAACAGAAGGAAAGGCAAGGTACACGGGAAGGTATTCTAAACAAGAACATATATAATAAACAGGAATAATAGTTATAAATAACCAAAAACGAATTCTGGGTCATGAAAAATGTTGGTGTAATAGGAACTGGCTACGTCGGATTAACACACGGAGCCATACTGGCTGAAAAAGGGAACAACGTGATATGCTACGACATAGACCGTGAGAAAATAGAGAGGCTGCACAAGGGCCAAATACCCATATACGAACCGGGTCTCGAGCAACTCGTAAGGAAGAATTTAGGTGAACAAAGACTAGAATTCACCACAAACAAAGACTTCTGCATAAAAGAATCCGACATACTGTTCATCTGTGTGAACACACCACCAAAACAATCAACAGGAGGGCTGAGAAAAGCAGACCTTTCATATGTAGAACATGCTGCAAGAGACATAGCAGAAAAAATGAACGGCTACAAGATAGTGGTTGACAAAAGCACAGTGCCAATAAGAACCGGAGAAAAAATATATGAAACACTAAAAAAATTCCATCCTCCACACAACTTTGATGTCGTATCAAACCCCGAATTCCTAAGAGAGGGAAGGGCTGTTGAAGATTCGATGAACCCAGACAGGATAGTAATAGGAGTGATGAGAGACGGAGAGGGAAACCTACTTGAGACACCACTCGAAAACATGAGGGAACTATACCAAAACTTCAACACAAAAATAGTCGAGACCGACATATGGAGCGCAGAACTGATAAAACTAGCAGCAAACGCATACCTAGCAAACCAGGTATCATTCATAAACAAGATAGCAGAACTATGCGCAGCAACAGGAGCAGACGTCAGCGAGGTTGCCAAGGGAATGAGACTCGACAGAAGAATAGGACAATACGCATTCCTCAACGCAGGGATAGGATTTGGAGGATCATGCTTCCCTAAAGACATAGAAAGCCTGCACAACATAATGATGGAAGAGCAGATCAACCCAGAATTACTCAAACAGGTTTTGGAAGTAAACAACGCACAAAAATATTATTTCCTGAAAATGATCGAGGAAGGTCTGTGGACCATAAGGGACAAACAGATAGCAGCACTTGGATTGGCATTCAAGCCTGACACAGACGACATGAGAGAAGCGCCCTCAATAGAAATAGTTAACAAACTTAATGATGAGGGAGCAAAGGTAAGGGTCTATGACCCGAAAGCCATGGAACAAGCAAGATCACACTTCGGAGATAATGTAACATACGCAAAAAACCTAGAGGAAGCAGTCATAGGGACAGATGCAATAGTCCTAATAACAGAATGGGACGAATTCAAAAACATGGACTTAGAAAGCACCAAGAAAATGATGAACACACCTGCCAACTTCTTTGACGGAAGAAACGTTTTTAACCCAAAGAAGATGAGCGAGATAGGATTCTACTACTACAGTATAGGAAGACCACACATAGAGCCAAGGAAAGAGAACAAAAAACAATGAGGGTGCTAGTGACAGGAGGAGCTGGCTTCATAGGAAGCCATCTATGCGAGTACCTATTAGAGAAAGGATACAGGGTAATATCCCTTGACAACTTCTACACAGGGCATGAGACAAACATAGACCACCTGAAAGACGACCCAAAATTCACATTCATAAGACACGATTTAACAGACCCAATAAAACTTGAGATAGACCAAATCTACAACCTTGCATGCCCAGCATCGCCAATACAATACCAAAAAAGACCCATCAACACAAGAAAGATGGGATCATTTGCAGTAATCCACATGCTGGGACTGGCAAAAAGGACAGGAGCAAGAATACTTCAGGCATCAACATCAGAGATATACGGAAACCCGACAATACACCCACAGCCAGAAACATACTGGGGAAACGTAAACCCCCTTGGACCAAGAAGCTGCTACGACGAGGGAAAAAGATTCGCAGAAGGACTGTTCATGGACTACCACAGAGAACACAAACTTGACACGAGAATAGTGAGGATATTCAACACATACGGACCGAGGATGTCCGCAACCGACGGAAGAGTCGTATCAAACTTCATAATGCAGGCACTCAAGGGAGAGCCGATAACTATATACGGAACAGGAAAACAGACGAGAAGTTTTTGCTACGTAAACGACCTCATAGAAGGAATGTACAGAGCTATGCAACTTGAAGACTACCACGAGCCAATAAACCTGGGGAATCCTGATGAGAGAACAATACTTGAGATAGCAGAGATGATAACAGAGATGACAGGATCAAAATCAGAGATAATATTTCACCCGCTGCCGGAAGACGACCCAGAAAGGAGATGCCCAGACATAACAAGGGCAATAAAACTGATAGACTGGGAACCCAGAGTAAGCCTAAGAGAAGGCCTGAGAAAAACAATAGGATGGTTCGACTACAACTTCAGCACTTCTTCCTCTTCCAGGTAGGTTTGGAAAAAAATTATTTAAAATTTTTTGTCCTGAAATAACTGTCAAATGTCTTTTTCCTAACTGAGCCAGGATTTTTTATCACAAAATCATAATCCCCCCTCAGAGACCCTGTATGGGAGGGATTGTAAACACCGATGTTAAGATCAAGCTCCCTGTCAAGTATACCATCAGCAAGGAAGTTAGGATCTTCCTCAGAAAAAAGGTCGGCCTGCCTGTCCCAACCGCAATGGAAAAGGTATATAGCATTAAGGGCTTCCGGCTCATCTGCAAAGATATCTCTCAGGTCCAAAAAAAGATCAGCATGAGGCGCACCACCCATCTTAGCCACACTCTTACCCCTGCTCTTAAAATAATCACCCAACTTGTCAATAAGGTAGGTTTTGCCTGCATCGCCAGTACCATAAATGGCTACAAGAACAGGTCTACTGGTGGCTCTTTCAATTACAAAAATAGCCTTGTTGATTCCTTCCTCAAGACTCAATTCAATTGCCATTTTTTACCAGAATCTCATCGACCTTTTTATAAACATCTTTAATGCTTCCAAAAGGAACGTGAAGCACGTGAGGGGTGTACTCAGCAACCTTATCAACAAGGTCCGGGCCCCCACCGGTCAAAACAAGGAAAGGTATATCCGTTGAACTCTTGTAATGATCCAAAAAATCAAGATAACCTCTAGCATTACAGATAATAGACAATTCAGGATTTGAACTTATCATCTCCTTTATTTTACCTACATCAGCACCGTTGTGAGGACTTTCATTCCTGTAGCACACTTGGTGTTTTCCAACCTCCAAAATCCTACAGATTACAGGAACAATATCCTTTTCCAATCCCTCAACAGCAATCCTTGCCATACAACCTCCATTTGACAGACAATTTTGTGCAAAGCTGATATATAAACCTTTCTATATATAACTACTCATGAGTAGGTATAAAATGGGTGTATATTGCCCTCTGAGCCGGAAATGGACCTACCGAAAACTATATAAAACGAGTTTTTTGAGAGTTATGTACAATGGCAGAGAAAATCGAGATTCTAGTTGAAGGTGGAAAGGCATCACCAGCACCACCGCTGGGACCAAAGCTCGGCGAACTAAAGATGAACGTAAGCCAGGTCATAGCAGACATAAACACCAAGACAGCCGACTTCAAGGGAATGAAAGTTCCGGTAATCATAGAAATACAGAAAGACAAGTCATACACAATATCAGTTGGAACACCACCAACATCACAACTCCTGAAGAAAGAGGTAGGAATAGAACTCGGCTCAGGAGAACCGAACAACATCAAGGTTGCAAACGCATCCATAGAGCAGATAATAAAAGTAGCCAAGATGAAGCAGGACAACATGTTCGTAAAAGACCTTAAGAATGCGGTCAAATCAGTCGTAGGATCCATGGTATCAATGGGAGTACTAGTAGAGGGAAAAGACCCCAAGATAGTCATAAAGGAAATAGACGAGGGAAAATACGACAAAGAGATAAAAGAGGGAAAGACAGAGATGAACCCTGACAAGGCAGCAAAGTTTAAGGCAGAGACAAAAGACCTGCAGGAAAAGGCAAAGAAAGAACTTGAAAGAAGAAAAGAGGCTGCAGCAATGGCAGCACAACCAGCAGCAGCACCTGCTGAAGGCGAGAAAAAAGAAGCCAAGGAATAAGTTTTATAAACCCCAAAAATTGAGTTATATTCGCGTGGGGCTGTGGTGTAGCTTGGTTCAGCACTTAAGGTTTGGGACCTTAAAACCCCGGTTCAAAATGCTTGCAAAGGGGCAACCCAAAGAATGAAAGTCCGGGCAGCCCCATCACATACCAAAAAATGGCAACCAAAAAAATATTAACAACAGGAAGATTCGGCGTAAGATACGGAAAGAAGGTCAGACAGAAAGTCATAGAAATCGAAAAAAAACAGAAGGGATGGCAAAAATGCCCCCACTGCAGAAAAAACAGGGTAAAAAGAGTTGCCAAGGGAATATGGCAGTGCAGAAGCTGCGGTATCAAGTTTGCCGGAAGGGCATACGAGGTGTAACATGAAATCCTACAAATGCTTCGATTGCGACAACATAGTCAAGATGGAATACCTCAGAAAGAAGGTAAGATGCCCCAAATGCGGGAGCAGAATTCTATACAAACAAAGATCAGCAGAAGCAAAGGTAAAAGCGAGGTAAAAAATGCAACTAAACAAGGAAACAGAGGAAAAGATTGGACAGTTGCAGCTGATGGAACAGAACATGCAAAACATAATAATGCAGAAGCAAGCTTTCCAAACACAACTATTCGAGATAGACAACGCACTAAAGGAACTGGAAAAAACAAAAGATGATACGTATAAAATAGTAGGGCCGATAATGGTAGCCACAAACAAAAAAGAACTCAAAGACGACTTACAATCAAAAAAGGAAATTCTAGAACTAAGGATAAAAAACCTGGAAAAACAGGAAAAAAAGATAAAAGACGAGGCAACGCAGATACAAAGCGAAGTCATGAAAAAGCTCAAACAAAAGGGAGGTGGAGCCTGATGACCCAAGAAATGGAAAACGTAATAGCACTGCTCTGCCAGATAGAAGAAGACCACAGCGTACCAAAAAACATAAGATGCAGGATAAAATGCGCAATAGACGTGCTGTCAGAAGAAGGCAAAATAGTGGGCGTACAGGCCAGCAAGGCTCTTGAAGAGCTGGAAGCGGCATCAGACGAAACTAACCTGCCAACATACACAAGAACACAGATATGGCAGGTCGTAAGCCTATTAGAGAGTACTAAATAAAATATAAATCATAGAAATCTTTATATATATAAGGGAATACCTTAACAAAATGAAAAACGGAGGTCGTGATGATGAAAGAGACATTCTATAAAATCAAGGAGAAAATCCTTAGAGGCGCCAGTTTTGACGATGAATACCCTGATGAATTCGGAGAAGATTACCTGGAGATTGACACTGAAAAATTAGGGAAGACCGCAAAAGCAAAAATCATCATAAGACCGTTCGTAATAAAAGAATTTGAGGATGTAAAAGCCACACTTGACGCCCTAAGAGAAGGATACACTATAGCCCTTGTAAACATAAGACCTCTGAAAGACAAGGACATAATCGAACTGAAAAGGGCTGTCAACAAACTGAAGAAAACATGCGACGCAATAAATGGGGATATCGCAGGATTCTCAGAAGACTGGATTGTGGTAACACCTTCGTTCGCGCACGTGTACAGGGGAGAACCACCCTCACAAGCAAAAACAGACGAAGTGAAATAACACCTTCACTATTTCTTAAATTTTTATTATTAACCATAAAAAACAAAAAACTTAAAAGCAAAGAAATTTTTTAAAATGTTGAATGAAAGAGGCAAAAAAGGGGAAGTATATCATAGAGCTCCACGACGTGTGGAAGATATACAAGATGGATTCTGTTGAGGTACCAGCACTTAAAGGGGTGACCCTGCAAATAAAGAGGGGAGAATTCTTCGTAGTACTGGGACCAAGCGGATCAGGAAAATCAACATTACTAAATGCGGTGGGTTGTTTGGACACGCCAACAAAAGGAACAATATACCTAGACGGACAGGACATATCAAAACTCGACGAATCAGAACTCGCACAGATAAGAGGAAGAAAAATAGGATTCGTATTCCAGACATTCAACCTGATACCAAGCCTCACAGCACTGGAAAACGTAGCATTACCCATGACATTCCAGGGAGTAACGAGAGAAAGAAGGCAGTCAAAATCAAAAGAGATGCTGGAAAAAGTTGGACTTGGCCACAGGATAAACTTCAAACCAGGACAGCTAAGCGGGGGAGAAAGACAGAGAGTGGCAATAGCAAGAGCCTTGATAAACAACCCTGACGTTATACTCGCTGATGAACCTACAGGAAACCTGGACACAAAAAGCGGAAGAGACATAATGGATATCCTGCTAAAACTTAATAAAGAGGGAAGAACCATCATAATGATAACACACGAGACAGAACTAGCAAAACAAGCTCAACGCATATGTTTCCTCAAAGACGGGATGTGTACAGGAAATGTAGCTGACGGAATGATAAAGGAGGCATACTTTAAATGAAAAAAATAATGGTGATGATGATATTCTTAATATGCGCAACATTCACAACAGCAATAACACAATCATACCCTGAAGAAAACCTAAGCAGAACAGAAACCTACATAATAGAATCACCAATAGTCAAGGTAACACAACTAAAATACGAACCCTACCCCGTAGAACCAGGAACATACTTCACAATGTGGCTGAGAGTTGACAACATAGCAGACGAGGATGCAGAAAACGTGCAAGTAGAGGTTGTTGACAACTACCCATTCAAGATAGAAGGAGAGAAAACAAAGACAGTAGGAAAACTGGGAAGAAGACAGTCATCAGTCATATACTTCGAAAAGATAAGAGTGGATGACAAAGCAATAGAGGGAGACAACGAGATAGAAGTAAGGATAAACATGGGCGGGGGATACAAGAAAGAGTACAGCATACAAAAACTCAAAGTCAAAGTACAACTCGTAGAACCAGTACTCTCACTAACCATAACATCCAAACCGGAAAGAATACCACAAGGAGGGGTGTCAAACGTCAGCGTTGAAGTACAAAACATGGACAACGGCATGATAAAAGACATCAACCTCAAACTCGTGCTTCCATCAACATTCGTGCCAGTGGGATCAACATCAGAAAAGAAAATACAGAGATTGAACCCAGGAGAAAGCAGCTCAATAGAATACCAACTCATGGTACTTGCAGACTCAGAAGCAAAAGCATACCAACTTGAGATAGACGTATCATACTCAGACCAGACAGGAACGAGATACAGCAAAAACGAAACACTCGGACTCATGGTAGGAGCAGAACCAGCATACACTTTGAATTTAGAAAGCTCAGACACATTCCAATCAGGAACCAAAGGGAAGGTAACAGTAAGCATATCAAACACAGGACCATCACAGCTGAAATTCCTAACACTTGAAGTCCTTCCAAGCGAGGATTACACCGTATTATCAACAACAAAATCATACCTGGGTAATTTAGACCCTGACGACTTCGAAACATCAGAATATACAATATATGCTGGCAAGAGCGGCGACGTCCCAATCAAACTAAAAGTAAGCTACAAGGACAGCTACAACAACGAAAAGCAAGATTTAGGAGAAGTTCAGCTGAAAGTGTACTCATCATGGGAGATGAGAAAGTACGGACTGGGGACAGGAGGAACCGGATTACTAACTTGGATAATCTACATACTACTCATAATATTTGTGTACCTAGGATTCAAAGAGTGGAGAAAAGAGAGAGACGTAGGAAGAGCGATGAAGAATGCACTTAGGAGGATGATACTCGGATTCATAAACCTCCTGAGACAACTCAAATGGAGCAACCTGAAAAGGATACCCAGGAGAATAAAACTCTTCCTACAACAATGATAACAGACTACCTACACTTCGCATACGACAGCATAAGCCACAGAAAACTAAGGTCATGGCTAACAATCATAGGAATAATAATAGGCATAGGGGCCATAGTTGCCCTCATATCCATTTCTCAAGGACTTGAAAACGCAATAACAGAACAATTCGAGAAACTGGGAGCCAACAGACTTTACGTAGCAGCAAAAGGATTCACAGGACCAGGAGCAACAGTAGAAGGACTAACTACTAAAGATGTTGACGTCATAAAACAAGTGGGAGAGGTAGACTGGGTCAACCCCTACATGTTCATATCTGACGAGGTAGAATTCAGCAGGGAAAAACAATTCATCCAGCAGATAGTCGCCTTCCCCGCAGAAGACGTCATGAAAAAATACCAAGACACAGACATAAAGGTAGCCGAAGGCAGAGTTTTCATGAATGGCGAAAAAAAAGTCGCAATGATAGGATGGCTATTTGCAAAGGACAAATTCAAAAAAGACATAAAAGTCAACAACAGGATAACAATCAAGGGAGAAAAATTCACAGTCGTAGGGGTACTGGCCGAAGTGGGAAATTCTGAGGACGACAACATGGTTGTCATACCAGAAGAAGACGCACGCGTACTGTACGAAAGACCAAACCAGGTTGACATGATAGAGATAAAACTCAAGGAAGGAGTTGACATACTCTTCGTAGCTGAAAAAATAAAAAGAAGACTTGAGCAAGCAAGAGACAATGACAATTTTGAAGTTCTTACACCTGAACAGATACTAGAACAGATAGGAAGCCTCCTAAGCATAATACAGGTAATACTGGGAGGAATAGCCGCAATAAGCCTAGTAGTAGGGGCCATAGGAATAAGCAACTCAATGTACACAAACGTGCTTGAAAGAACAAAAGAAGTGGGAATAATGAAATCAATAGGGGCAAGAAACAAGGACGTAATGATGATATTCTTAATAGAGGCAGGACTGGTAGGACTAATAGGAGGGGTATGCGGTGCAATATTCGGGAGCCTAACAGCACTCGCAACCGGCGTGATAGCAGATTCACAGGGATTTGGATTACTAAAAATAATAATAGACTGGAAACTCATAGCATTCTCAATACTATTCGCGGTCGGGATAGGAATGATAGCAGGGGTTTTCCCAGCAAGACAGGCCGCAAAACTAAAACCAGCTGAGAGCCTGAGGTACTGAGATGATAAAAGACTACTTCATGCTAAGCCTAAGCCACATAAGAACTAGAAAATTAAGGGCATACCTAACAATACTTGGGATCATAATAGGAATCGCAGCGATAGTGGCATTGATAACAATATCACAAGGACTGGAGAATGCGGTAGTAGAACAATTCTCAAAAAGAGGAACACAAGACATAAGAGTAATCCCAAAAGGGTTAAGAGCAGCGCCAACGGTGTCCAACCTCATAACCACAAAGGACGTTGATACAGTAAAGGGAATTGTGGGCGTTGATTACACATTTGAAATAATAATGACAAACTCCAATGTCGAGTTTGGCAATGAAAAAAAATTCTCAAGCATAATAGCATACCAAGCAGACCTGATCGAGACTGTTTTCAAGGACCAGGACGTTAAACTCGAACAGGGCAGGCTTTTCAAGGAAGGGGAATCAGGAGTCATAATAGGCAAAAAAGCAGCAGAAAACAGGTTTGACAAAGACATCAAACTAAGAAACAGCCTAACAATAAACGGAAAAAAATTCAAAGTAGTGGGAATACTAGAGGAAATGGGCATAGCAGAGATAGACCAAGCAATAATAATACCCGTTGATGTGGCTAGAGAGGTCTTTGACAAGCCAAAAGAACTAAGCGCAATACTCATACACGTTGAGGACGGGGTTGATGTAGAAAAAGTAGCAAAAGACGTAAAAACAAAACTCAAGAGAGCAAGAGACAACGATAACTTTGATGTCTTCACACCAAAAGAGCTACTCAACCAACTAAACACAATACTAGGAATAGTCGAGATAGTGCTTGCCGGAATAGCAGGAATCAGCCTCGTAGTCGGAGGGGTCGGGATAATGAACGCCATGTACACCAGCGTCATGGAAAGAACCAAGGAGATAGGAGTCATGAAAGCAATAGGAGCAAGAAATTCTGACATACTAACAATGTTCCTAATAGAATCAGGACTCATGGGATTCTTAGGAGGGCTTGTAGGAGTGATACTAGGAAGCCTAACCGGATTCCTATTCGGAAAAATAGCATCACAACTTGGATTCGGACTGCTGCTGATAAGGATAGAATGGACACTCCTGATATTCGCACTAGTATTCGCATTCGTGGTAGGAGTGATTTCAGGGACTCTACCGGCATTCAGGGCAGCAAAACTAAAGCCAGTCGACGCATTGAGGTATGAATAAGAAAGGTTTATATATCTCGAAGACAAACTTTCAATAAAATAAAAAAGGTGCAAAAAATGGAGGACATAGCCTGGTTCAAAGAGCTTTCTAAAGACGACATCCCACTAGTAGGCGGAAAAGGAGCAAACCTCGGAGAGATGTACAATGCAGGGCTACCAATACCACCAGGATTCGCAATAACCTCTGAAGCGTTCAGAAAATACATAGTCGGAAACAAGATAGACCAACAAATATTCCAGATACTACAAAACACAAATGTTGACGAAAATGACCAACTCGAAAGGGCATCAACCCAGATAAAAAACATAATTCTCAATATAGACATGCAGGAAGACCTGAAATCAGAAATAAAAGAGGCATATGAAAACCTGAACGTGAGCGAAGAGGTAATAAAATTCGGCGGCCAGCCACTAGACATAATAAAAAGCGGAAGAGAACAGGCATTTGTCGCTGTAAGAAGCTCAGCAACAGCAGAAGACCTGCCACAGGCATCATTCGCAGGACAGCAGGAATCATTCCTCAACATAAGAGGAACAGCAAACCTACTCAAAGCAGTTCAGAAATGCTGGGCATCACTGTACACACCCAGAGCAATATACTACAGGGTGAAGAACAACTTCCCACACGAGAAAGTCCTGATATGCGTCGTGGTCCAGAAGATGGTAAAATCAGAAAAATCAGGGGTCATGTTCTCAGTAAACCCAGCAACCAGCAACGAAGATGAGATAATGATAGAGTCAGGATGGGGACTGGGAGAGGCTGTCGTGCTGGGAGCAATAAGCCCAGACCAATACATAATAGACAAAAAAACAATGCAGATAAAAAACATAATAGTAAGAGAGCAGACGTGGATGTACGACCTTGACACAAACATGGGGCAGACCGTAAAGAAGAACGTGCCCGAATACAAGAAGAACAAGCAAAAACTAAGCGAGACAGAGATAAGAAAACTAGCGGATTACGCAGTAAAGATAGAACAGCATTACGGAAGAGCGCAGGACATGGAATACGCGATAGAAAACAACAACATATACATAGTGCAATCAAGACCCGTAACAACGCTGAAAAAACCACACAAAGAAGAGGTCGAAGAAACAGAAACAGAAGTTCTAGTAACGGGATTGGGAGCAAGCCCAGGAATAGGAATAGGACCTGTCAAGCTAATAAGGGGCATGGACGAACTAGGCAAGATCAAGAAAGGAGATGTTATGGTCACAAGAATGACAAACCCCGACATGGTACCAGCGATGGAAAGGGCAGTGGCAATAGTAACAGACGCAGGAGGAACAACATGCCACGCAGCAATCGTAAGCAGGGAGATGGGAATACCATGCATAGTAGGGACAGAGAAAGCAACACAGATACTAAAAGATGATGAGATAGTAAGCGTCGACGGAACAAGAGGAAAGGTGTTCAAGGGAAGAATAAAAGTAGAAGAGAAAAAAGAAGAAGAACACACCCACAACGGGGAATTTGGGGAGATGATGGCACCAGTAGAAACAGTCACCGAGATAAAAGTCATAATGGACCTGCCAGAATTCGCTGAAAAAGCAGCTGCCACAGGAGCAGACGGAGTAGGACTACTAAGGAACAACCTGATGCTAGCAAAACACGGCGAACATCCCAGTTACATGATAAGAAACGGAAAAAAAGACAAGCTAGTAGAGACGATAGTTAATGACGTAAGCAAGATAGCAGAGGCATTCAGGGACAAGACAGTATGGTACAGGACATTCGACGCACCAACCGACGAATACAGGCACATGAAAGGCGGAGAGGACGAGCCAATCGAACAGAACCCCATGATGGGATGGAGAAGCATAAGAAGGGGACTCGACGAGGTAGAATTATTGAAGGCCGAATTCGAGGCAATTAAAAGGATACACGACAACGGACTCAAAAACGTCGGGATAATGCTTCCTTTGGTGATAAGCGTCGATGAGATAAGAAAATCAAAAGACATACTAAGAGAGGCAGGACTGGAACCGCAAAAAGACATAGAATTCGGGATAATGGTGGAGACGCCAGCTTCTGTTCAGATAATAAAGGAGATATGCGAAGAGGGAATAGACTTCATAAGCTTCGGAACAAATGACCTGACACAGTTCACACTCGCAGTAGACAGGGACAACGCAAAGGTTGCAAAGCTGTACAGCGAGAAACACCCAGCAGTCCTGAGGCAGATAAAATATGTAATAGACACGTGCAAGGAATACGACGTCGAGACAAGCATATGCGGACAGGCAGGATCAGACCCTGAGATGGCAGAGATACTCGTAAAGATGGGAATAGACAGCATAACAGCAAACGTCGATGCGGTGCACAAGATAAGGAACATAGTGGCTAGGATAGAGAAAAAGCTAATTCTAAGCTCAGCCAGAAGAGACTACAAAATTTAGGCTCCCTAAGGCCTGGGAAGCCCGAAATCAAGGGTCCAGGAAGGCCAAATTCAGGGCTCCTAGCGCCTGTAGAGGCCAAAAAACAGGGAAAGGTTTATATATTAGTTATTACTAATACATAGTAACAAATAGGGGGTTAAAATGAAAACAATTCAATGTCCCGGATATGAAAACATAGGAAATTTCAAAACACCTATCGTAGATTATCATAATCCTGAAAGCATGAAAACAGCAACTCTCGACGTGTTCGTAGAGAAAAGAACCCAAGAGGTTTTTGTAGGAGACAAGAAGCCGCAACTTAAACTAGAAACATTTATTAAGTCAACAGGCAAGACTCCAGAGGTTACTTACTACGATCTGGCACAGAGGGTGTAAAACAGAAAAGTTTATATATAAGAATAACTACTAATAAGTAACAAATAATCATATTCAAAGGAGGTTAAAAATGGCAGACGAAAACAAAAAGAAAGACACAATTGAAGATGTTTTAAAAGATTTGAAGAGTCCAGGAACTCTTAAAGAAGACTCTGAAAAATTCATCAAAAGATTAAGCACTTTTAACGCCGGACCATCCGCCTATGCAGTAGGCAGTGCTCATGCTGAAGCCAAGATAGCTTTAGACGGTTCAGACAGCACTGATGACATAGAAGAAGCACTGAAAAACTACAACCAAACAGTTGCCTTCCAAGGCGGTATGGTAGCACAGTTGATGAACCCTAAATACAAGGATTTAATCGACAGCCTATCTGTTGAACAAAGATACGGATTCATGGCAGGAACTAGCGCTACATACGCAGGCGTAATAACTGGACAAAAACGTAAAAGGAGATAAACTCCTCTTTTTTCATTTTTTTAAATTTAAAATTTCTGAGAAAAAATCCTTTTCTCGATGAACTTTCTCATCTCATTCACAAAAGCAACAGTCCTCTCCCTGTAAACATCATATTCCCTGCCCTCAACATCCTTAACCTGCCTGTGAACAATCTGCTTAAAAACAAGGTAGTTATCCCTCATGATCTTAGAATACTTACCCTTCAACAGGCCACGCCTAACCATCTTCTCATCAAGCATGTCAGCAATATGATCAGGAGACGGGGGAATCTCACCCAGACACATCAAAGCAGCGTGAGCAGCATCAACAGAGGCCCAATACAAGTCAACCATAGCAGACAGGATGTGATCCCTCGACCTGCCGACAGAGGCAGGAGCCATGGTGAAATAGTTGTAGATGGACTCCTTAGTAGGCCTGATCCTCCCGTTATCAAGCAAGGACTGCAACGGGTCAAAAATGCCTGTGTCAATCAGAGCCATACCATAACGCAAGATATTAATCGCAACTGGGTCACCAGCACGCACATACTCCCAGAACGAACTCAAACGCATGGACTGGATGTGCAAACGCTCACCGTCCTTCATATCAGAGAGAACCTTCTCAACAATAATCCTGTAAGTCTGGACCAGGTCACGAGTAAGATTAATGCTGACATCATCAATGACTATCAGCACGTCAATGTCAGCCTCCTTCGCAAGCTTCTCCTTCTTCGCAACAGAACCGAAAAGAACAAGTGACTTTATAAAGGGACCAAACTCCTTGTAAACCCTACCTGCAAAATCCCGAGCAATATCAAACTCTTCTTTGGGATAATGAATATCAATGTTCCTCTTTCTTTTCTCAATCCTGAACTCCATCAGTATCAACCCCTTTTTTCATTCCAAACCAATCCCAGACCAGAAAGGACCTGTCTTCTCAACACCCCTGTACTCGTCAGACGGAGCATACTTGCCTACGATATACTGGGGAGACCTAGTCCTCCCAAAATACGAATCCTCAATATCAGACCACTTAAAGCTGCGATAGACAGGAGAGCTGGCAAGAGAGCCCCAAGCACCTGTCATAGCGGTGTAAAGCTGGTCCTGCGCCTGAGCACCGGGCTCAGCAATCATAGGACCAATATCAGCATCCTTAATCTTCTTTATGAAATCCTTAATAGGAGCACTACCCATACCAGGAGTTAGATGCTCATCGTAATAACCAAAGTTATCCGAAATGTGAACGTGACCTATAATACCCTCCTTAGCAAGCTTCTCAGCCTCCTTAGTAACCCACTTGTTGAAACGCTTATCATAGTCATTCCTCGACTCACCCTCATCACGCTTGAAATACTTCTTCCAGGTATTCGCGTGACCAACATCAAAAGTAGCCTTGATATGGTCTTCAGAAACCCTCCTCGCCTCAGACTCTGCCATACCACGCTCCTTAACAAGACGGTCTGTCATCTCCTTCCTTGAATTAACAATAAGCTCCCTCAATTCCCTCGGATGACTGCCATACTGGCCAGACTCAGGAAGAAGATTCTCAGGAGCCACAAAAAGAGGCTTCTTCAGCTTCATCTCATCTTCGACATCATAAGCGTAAATACCCACACGAGCAAGATTCTTAGCAGACTCCTTCTTACCATACTCCTCAAGCGGGACAATCTCACCAATCTGCTGCTCGGCCATAGCCCTCTGCTGACCATAACTAACAGCAGAATCCTCCAACTGTTTGAGATGCAACTCACGAGATTTAACTGCTTTGTTAAGATATGAAATAGGATCATCCAAAAACTTCATGTACTGCTCACTATTCGGTGGGGGGGCACCGCCTTGTATCTCCTTAACAGCCTGAATAGCCTGAAACTTTGCCAACGGAGGATTCTCCTTTAACACATCGGTTATCCTCCCTCTAATCTCCTTAAGATAACCAAGCTTCTCCTTGTCCTCATTATAACTATGAGACCATCTCCTCTCCTCAGAACTAAGCCTGGTAAGCTGCTCCGCGAGAATCTTCTGCTTGTAAAACTCCTTAGCAGCAGTCTGAGAATCCTTAATCCCCTCTTCTTTCTGAAACTGACCAAAATCAACCATCTTGAACTTATACTGCTCATTCTCATATATGGGCTCGCCCTTATGCTCACCCTCCTTATAAGTCTGCAATATAGGAATCTTCGTATCCTTTGTCAAACCAGCCTCAATCCTACCGGTACGACTGTTAACAAGATAAACAGGGGCCTTCTCCCTCTCACCAGGATACATCTCAAACTCCTTGTACTTCTCAGAAACCTCCCTCGGGAACTCATCGCTGTGAAAAACAACAGGACCACCACCAGCAACATCAGCAGCAAAATCAATAGTACGCTCCATCTCATGGATAGAACGCTCAGCAGCCTCAGGAGTAAATGCATTACTTCTCGCATCCAAACCCGACAAGCCAGAAAAACCAAGAGATGCGTGAGTAGAAACAACAACCTCATTTATCTTCGAAAGCTGCCTCATAGCCTCCCTCTTATCCTTACCAAACATCTCAGGAGTAGTCTGATTACCACCAAGGGAACCTTTAGCCGTACCAGTAAAACCAAGCTCAACAGCATGAGCACCAGCACGGATTCCTGCCTGCAAATTATCAAGAACATCAGCCATACCAAGATAAGAAACACCAATGTCCTTTGCACTAATATCGAGATTATCAGCTGACTGCCTGTCCAGAGAATGCCAGTAATCAGAGGTAAATGCCATGTTAAAAAATATATTTCAGAGTTTTATTAACTTTTCCATTACCAACTCAACATACTATGAGTCTTCTTGTAAACATCATAAAGCGTGTAAACATGCTCAGCAACAACCTTAGCAGCGATATCCTCCTGCTCACGCTCATAATAAGACAACTTCTTCTTATTCCCTGAATCCCACTTAAGACCGCCAAACAAATCACCAAAACCCTTTATAACAGATGTGAAAGGGCTTATAACATCCTTCATGTAAAAAGTACCTGAAGACTTCTTATCTTCAGCATCCTTGACAATCTCACCAGCCTCAATAAGATAATTCTTCAACTCATCACCCAGAGAATCAAGAGAAGAGTCAAGAGACCTCAACAACTCCAGGTCCTCAAGCTCCTTACCCTTCTTGTAACCCTCAAGCTCTTCAGGAGTCAGAACAAAACCCTGAATGGTTATCTCAGTACGGCCCGCGTGAACAGCAGCCCTCTGAAATTCCTTCTGGAAAGCCATCTCAGGAAGCGTAACAAACCTAAACAAGACACGAATACAGGGAATCTTCTCAGTGAACTCACGCTCAACCATACCCCTATCAGTCAGCAACTCATAAGTCTTCTTGTAAGCCATCAACTCAAGCTGAATAAGACTGGTCTCAAAGGCAGAAACCATCTCAGGAGCGTTGCTCTGCTGCAACTCCAACCTCTGGATGTTCCTCAAAAAAGGCTTAACCCACTTTATGTACATCCTCATAGACTGATAATGCTGGTTCAAGGCCTTCAACCTGAAATTCTTACCCCACTTCAACTCCTGGTAGGTCTTCTCCTTCCAGATGTAATACTCAGTAAGCTTATGCTTCAAAACACTACGAACACGAGAGTTGATACCCTCATCCTTCAACGAATTAACAGCCCTATCAACACCAGCGCTGCCGTTGATAGGGTTAATCTTGAAAAAAAGATCGGGAATAATCACAAAACCGAGCTTACGAGACAAACCAAAAATAGATGTTGCATTCTCAGCACCCCCCTCAACAACAGTAGTCCAGATATTCTTCAAAGCAATCTCAGCAGCCTCATCACCCTTAAGGCTCTTCACATAATACTCTAACCTCTCATCCATAATCCTAAGCTCACGAACCATCTGAAAAACACTCTTAGTCATACTACCAATAGTGGCCAGATACTGGGAGACACGCTCCTGCTGACGCTGCTTCCTCTCCTCAGCAGCACCAAAAAAAGTAGACATCTCAGTCGCAGAAAAAACATCAGAGGTCTTCTCAACCACATAACCAAGACCGTTCTCATGCTGCAGGAAATTAACAATCCAGAAATATGAAGGCTCAGCAGACGAGCCCATCTGCTCAACAATAAGCTTCTGCTGCTTACTGGGCTTTATATCGGAACCCAAAACCCTAGGCTTCTTAGGAGCCTCCTCACCAGGCCCCAATACACTGCCCAAAGCATTCTTGAATAATTTACTCTTAGCCATGTTACCTCTTTTTATTAGGTAGATGAATCGATAATTTATAAATCTTTTCACACAGAAAAACTTATTAACCATATAAGGCACTCAACAGAATATGTTTCCCGGGAAAGAGACGAGATTAAAAATATTCGCAAACAGGGTGATCCAAGAAGGTCCTTTTGACATAAACCTCATATATAAGAACCTCAAAGAGTGGTTTGACAGCCACAAATACGGGTACCACGAGCTTGAGAACACAACAAGCTTCAAGCCGAAAGGGGCTGAGATAAAGCTCAAGATGAGGGGAGAAAAAGAGGTAACCGAATACTACAAATTCTCAATAACCGTAGCATTCCTCATACTCGAGACAGAAAAAATAAAGATAGACGGAAAGGTCCTTGACAACGGAAAGCTTGAGGCAAGAGTAGAGGTTTTTATGGAAATGGACTACAAGAAAAAATTCGAAAAATCAAAATTCGCAAAATTCATAAGATTCGTCTACAACAACTACATAATAAAACAGCAGATCTCCTCAGAATATGGGGGAAAAGCATACGGGGACGGAATGAGCCTATTTGACACCATAAAAGACACAATAGGACTGTACACACAATAAAAAAAGAGGATAGATGGCAGACACAGAAAAAATATGGGTGACACCTCCGATGCCCGGAGGGATAAAAGTAAGACACGTAGGTTACCTAGACCTTGGAGCATTCTACACATGGCTACAGAGATGGTTCGACTTCAACGGTTACTTCGGGGGGGACTTCGAGAGATTCTACGAAGAACACATAGACCAGGGAGGAAAGAAAATAGAGATAAGATGGGCTGGAAAGAAAAAGAAAAACCCGTACTACACATACAACATAGAGGTCATATTCCTGCTGGTTGCAGTGAACAAGGTAGAGGTACAGATGGGAGAGAAGAAGATAAAGATAGAGAAGGGAGACTTCGAGATTAGAATTGGAGGGTATGTCGAAAAGGGAATGAAAGGAGCAGGATTCCTGAGGAACATATACGAGAACATAGTAGCAAAGAAAAACGTAGACCTCTACAAGAAAGAGTGTTACGACAAGGTTTACGGGCTGCAGGAAGACATAAAAAAATACTTCAACCAATACGTACAATAAAAAGATTTAAATAAAAAAAAGACAAAGGAATAATCAAATGCCAGAATTCGACTATGTGCTAGGACCCCTGAAGGTTTCACAAGAAGCAACCTTCGACATGAAAGAACTGTACAAACTGGGAAGGGCCTGGTACAGCAAGCACGGCTACGACTTCTACGAAAAAGAATACATATCCTCATTCAAGGAAGAGGGAAAGAACGCATCCATAAAATGGGAAGGCGACAAGAAAGTTGACGACTACATCAAATTCCACGTGGACGTAAGAGTCAAATTCAAGAACCTAAGGGAAATACAGGGAAAGAAAAAGATCATGAACATAGGAGAGGCAAGCTTCAGCGTAGAGTCATACATAGAAAGGGACTACGAATCAAACTGGGATGTCGGATTCATGACCAAATTCATAAGAGGAGTGTATGACACATTCGTGATAAGGGGAAAAATAGACAAAGACAAACAAAGACTGGCGAGCGAAGCAAACGAGCTATACCATGAGATAAGGACATTCCTGAAGGTACATCAACCCCGATAATTCTAAAACAAAAGGTATATAAAAACAAGGTTTCCCCGTAAGAAAATGAAACAGGGCAGAATAACACCCTACATAGCAGCAGGACTGATATTCCTAGGCAGCCAAGCATACGCCCAGACTGTAAAACAACAATTCTTCGACACAGTAATAGAATACGCACAGAAACAAGGGCTCAGACTAAATAAGCTCAATCCCCAAAATATAGAGATAAAAGACGAGGTGAAAAAGGACGGCGAGAAGGTATACGGCACATTCAACAAGATAACAAGAAAAATAGAGATAATAAAGTCAAAACTTGAAAACATAGCAACGATAGGGATACATGAAGCAGCACACGAGAAGAAATACGACCCTACAAGGGAAACAGAGCTTTGGTTCGAAAAAATACCCTACAAAGTGGAAAAAACAGAAGAGGGTTATACAGCAACAGCAGACCCCAAAAGAGTTCAAGAAGGCAAGATAGCAAAAGGGCTGGAAAAAGTCATAATCAGGGAAGGATCCAGAACACCAATGCTGTATGATGACAAAGGAAAGTTCCTAGCATCATTCGAAATAATCAAGATAATAGGAGATGACACAAAAACATTGAGAATAATGACAGCAGAACACCCCATAAACGGGGTGCAAGGGAAGTTCTACTACGAGAAAGAAAACAACGAATTATACTACATACCATCCGACGTGATGGGATTCCAGAACGAGATAGTAGCAAGGCTATACGAACAGATATTCAGCGGGTACTACGTAGGAAAAGTGGAAAATCCCACAACCACCCAGGACAAAACCCAACTTGGAAAATCACTCACATACCTAACAACACTCTACACTCTGACACCCGAACAACAAAAGATGTCAAAAAACTCCGAAGAAGCGTACAAGAGAATAAACGAAATGGCACTCATAGGGATAGTAGACAAGACAATAGAGGTAGGAGGGAAAGACTTCAAACAGATGATGGAAGACCTACAAGACAACCAATTCGCAAAAAACATAGCACTGGCATCAGTCCTCATGCCCGAACACGACTTCAAAGCATTACTGGACATATACGACTCAACAAACAAGGAAGAGATAAACAAGCTCATGAGCCAATACAACAAAGAACTCCAAGAAACGAGAAAGATAGGGAACATATCTGAAGAACAGGTAATGCTTGAATACATAAAAAGATTCAACCTCAACGAAAACGAAGCATGGTATGTAATGGCAAAAACAAGAGCGAGAAGCTTTGACGAAATATTCAGAAGCCAAGAAAAACTGAAACACATAGAAAAAATAAAACAGGCAAACCTCGAAAAGATGATGGAACAATTCAAGGGAAAAGAGGAAAGCATAACAAAAGGTTTATAATAAAAAAACAACACAAAAAAATAATGAAACTAAAAAGGCTCATAACCTCAGCCATAATCGTAATAATAATTGACCAACTGACAAAAATACTTCTAACAAAAAAACAATACAACATCTTCGGCATCAACCTGATAAACTACACAGAAAACACAGGAGCCGCATTCAGCATACTTGAAGGCTACAGATGGCTCTTCATAACAGTATCATCCATAGCTATCATAATACTCCTTTACTATGCAACAACGCTGGGACAAGAAGAAAAAAAACTGGAAATCCCACTGGGAATACTGATAGGAGGGATGGCAGGCAACCTAATAGACAGAATACTTCTCGGTTACGTAAGAGACTTCATAGACCTACAGATATGGGCCATCTTCAACCTAGCAGACACAGCAGTATTCATGGCAATAATAATACTATGCGTTTATCTGATAAGAAAAAGCTTCAGGAAGACTACTTATCACTGACTATTTCTATAACATCACCCGGATTAAGAAGATGGTCCTTACCAACAGTACGCTTAGTCTTAACATCAATAGCCCTGATGAAATGCTGACCCAAATCAGTGTGTATGGTATAAGCAAAATCAAGAGCAGTGCTGCCAGGCTTCAAGAGGAAACAGTCAGGCATGACACGACCGTCCTTATCCTCAAGCTTGCCAATACCACCTGGAAAGACATAGATGTAACGCAACAAATCAAGAACAGCAGAATTCAAAGCTTTCTGGACGCCGGTATTACCAACCTTCTTCAGAACACCCTTCTCAATAAACTCCAACGCCTTAGACTGCTTATCATTCAACTCGCCAACAACCTCAAAATGATCATCACCCGGAATGTAATTAATCATCTTATGACGAGCAGCCTCCTTCAAGGCAACCTCAGCATCAGCACCGCAAGGAACAATAATCAAGTCAGGGAACTGCTTAACCAACTTCTGGTAATTATCAAAGGCGCCGTCGATGTCAATCTTGTTAGCCACGATTAACATGGGCTTCGTCCTCTTCCTCAGGTGATGGGCAAATGTAAACAGGTCTCCGTCCGACCAATCAGCAGTCTTTTTGTCAATGAGATTCAGGCCTATAAGAATATCCCTAATCATAAACTCATCACTGCCTATCCCTGAAAACTGCTTGTTCAAAGCCTTCTCGATCTCAGCATTTGTCTGGGTGACAGACCTGGAAAAACGAGCCCAAGTCTTCTTAAGTATGTTAAGATACCAATAGTCAAGCTCAGTCTCCAAGAATTTTATATCCTCAGCAGGATCCCTACTACCTGGAGAAACAGGCTCACCCTTCTCATTAGTGCTGCCGGCCGCGTCAATAACATGAATCAAAGCATCAGCCTGGTTAAGGTCATTAAGAAACTCCAAACCCATACCCTTGCCCTCATGAGCACCTGGGACCAATCCAGCCACATCAATCATCTCAACAGGAACAAAACGCTGATTGTTTATGCAGAAGCCGTGACGAGGATTGCACTGAACATTGAATAACTTGTCAGCACAGTCAACACGGATAAAACCAACACCGGAATTGGGCTTAATCGTAGCGAACGGATAGTTGGCTATGACAACATCAGCCAGGGTAGCTGCCTTGAAAAAAGTGCTCTTACCCACATTAGCCTTACCAACAACGCCAATAATCATAAAATCAGAGAAGGAAAAAGGGTTTTTAATGTTTTTTAATCTTCAAAACATCCTTGTAAACAGGACACAGCGCAAAGTCAGAGCCCCGGCCATAAAACCTCTTCGCATGCTCAACGAGCAAAGCATGATATTCCTGATAAACAACCAAATCCTTCCTTATACCCTTCTCAAAAAACCCCTTAACCTCATCGTAACCAGCATCCCTGTCTACAAGACCCAAATTCGAGAACACCCTCTTTGTGTAAGCATCCACAACAAAGGTTGGGACGTTAAATGCATAAAGCAGCATGGAATCTGCTGTCTCCTCACCAATCCCCCAAACAGACAACAACTCATCACGAGAAGGCACCTTTCCATCGAGATTTATGTAAAAATCAGAGAACAACCTAAGCTTCTTAGCCTTCTGGTTGAAATAGCCAGCAGGCCTTATTGCTTTGCAAAGCTTTTTTTCATCAATGCCCCTCATTGATAAGGGAGTCAACGCACCTATCGACTTTAAATTCCTAATCGCCTTCTCAGTCTGGGCCCAACTCGTATTCTGCGTCAGGACGGCACCAACACAGATCTCAAACCTCTCAGAATCATTTCTGGGAAATGAATAATCACCAGGATGATAGCCTGAAGATGAACCAGTCTTAGTGGGATTAACACCTTTATGGCTGGCCAGAGGCCACCAACCCTGAGGCCCATAACAGGAATAAAGAAACTTGTAGACTTTCATGACATCATTCATAAGAAAAAGAGGATAGGGCACTTGTAAATAAAACTTTTCAAATACTAGGACCTTTTGGGATGTGAACCTTAGTCCCTTTAGGCACGAAATCACTTCTGATTGCAGGGTTGACCATCTTCAGGTCGGTAACCTTCACATTGTGCAACTTAGCAACCTTATTCAGAGGAACATCCTTACCAGCAACATACTCCCCAACCCTCAAACTCGACATAGGCTTTGCCTTGCTGAAATTAATGTTAAACCTGGAAGGATCAGAGAATATCTGCATCTTAGCGGCAACCTGAAGTATGTAGTCACGAGACTCATAAGGGATCATCGCATTCTTAACAATGTCCGCATGACCCAGAATTTTACTAAGATTATCCAAAGTCCAGGTAGGACCAGCGTTATAAGCTATAAGCCCAACAACATGATCCTTGAAATAATCTATGTACTTCTTCATGTACTTACTCGAAGCCACTATAGCCTTAGGATCAAAACGCTCATCCACGTTGTGGTTAACGGTCAGTTCAACCTCACGGGCAGCAACAGGCATGAGACCTCCAAGACCTGCAGCACCCTTATGGGACTCCGCATGGGTATTACCCTCAGACTCCTGAGCAACATAAGCCTTAATGAAGTTGATATCATAACCAGTCTCCCTGCTAGCCTGCTCAAAATAGTCATCATAAGCAGACAGCTTTGAAAGAATCAACTCAAGCTCCTTCCTGGAATCCTCTGAACCAACCAACTTCTCAATCCTGGCCTTAACCTTAGAACCCAAATTATGCTTTGTTATACCTCTATTAAACGTCCTGTCAACCCTGTTCTCAAGAGTCTCCTCCAGCCTGTATACAGCATTCTTAGGGTTGAAGGTAAGAGCACTTGAAGGATGTATAGAGCTGGGGAGTATTAGAGTTGCTGCAAACAGAGGGATAACAAGATACTTTTTAAAAGAGCTAGAACTATTCTTTTCTTCTACATGATTGTTACGCCAGTATGACGCACACCCATTAAAATCACTTCGAACCATCGCCCCCTAATACCAAGTTAAGTGGCTTGATTGGCCACTAATCATTTAAATACCTTTTGGTTCCCTACGGACTAAGGACCTTTATCCTGCGACTCTTCGGAACAAAATTAAGAAGTAATCCCTTGCTGATCTTACCTGAACCATAAAAGTCCTCACCATACTTAACTATAACAAGACCACTACCACCACCCAAATCAACATCCACACCCCTAATCCAGTCCTCAACCTGACCCTTCGACAACTCAACAACATTTCTCTTAGCAAGGGGACCGACTATCTGCGAACCCTCAATGCTCAACCTCACACGACCATCCTGCAACTGACCAAAATACATGCCGACAGAATTAACCCTCAACTTGGAAAGGTCAAGACCGGCAAAACCCTTATCGACCAAGAAAACCTTGTCATCAGCACCAAGAATAAAGACATAGTCCAGCTTCAAATCCTTAATTAAGAAATCCTCTTCCAATGATTTGACAACCCTCTTAACTTCCTTCTTATTAAGAACCTTGATATTCATAAAAAATCCTAATTATATAGGGCAGTACGAGTTTAATACCTTTTTGGTGTGAGAAATATTTAAATAATAAACAAAACAGTAAAACATCATGGACGAAGTGATATTGAAGTACGCACTGCAAAACGCCATCAAGTTTGACGGCAAGGCAAACGTCGGAGCAGTAGTCGGGAAGATATTCGCAGAAAAGCCTGAAACCAAAGGACCTGAGGCGGCAAAGAAAGTAGCAGAGATAGTGAAGAAAGTAAACTCGATGAGCCTGGAAGAGCAGAAGAAAAAACTTGAAGAGATAGCGCCAGAACTGCTGGAAGAAAAGAAAGAGAAGAAGGAAAGAGACATATTCGACTTCGTCCAAGTGAAGGGGAACGTAACAACAGCATTCCCACCAGAACCAAGCAAGTACCCCCACATAGGGCACGCAAAATCATTATTCCTGAACTACGAATTTGCAAAGAAACACAAGGGAAAATTCGTTCTGAGATTCGAGGACACAAACCCAAAACTCGTCAAGAAAGAACTCTACAAGGCATTCACAGATTCGTACAAATGGCTTCAGGTAACACCAGACAAAGTTGATTATTCGTCAAAACACATGAAGGAATTCTACAAGGATGCAGAGAAACTAATCAAGGAAGGAAAAGCATACATGTGCGACTGCGACAGCGAGAAGATAAGAAAACTCAGGTTCAAAGGGATAGCCTGCGAATGCAGAGGCAAAGACCCAAAACAAAACATGAGAGAATGGAAAGAGATGCCAGAGAAGAAAGAAGGGGAGACAAGCCTCAGAATAAAAATAGACATGAAACATGAGAACACAACTATGAGAGACCCTACGATCATGAGAATAATGAAAGAGCCACACCCACTGCACGGGAACAAATACACAATATGGCCGATGTACGACTTCCAAACATCCATCATGGACGGAATAGAAGGGATAACACACAGATTCAGAAGCAAAGAATTCGAGATGAGGAACGAACTGCAGAGATGGATACAGAGAGGGCTAGGCTATAAGGAAACAGAAATATTCGAAATAGGCAGATTCAACCTTGAGGGAGTGCCAAGCTCAGGAAGAATAATAAGGGAGATGGTACAGAAGAAAGAACTGATAGGATGGGACGACCCGAGCCTAACAACAATAGCAGCTCTAAAAAGAAGAGGATTCCTGCCAGAAGCGATAAAAGAATTCGTGCTCTCAACAGGAATAACAAAGACGGAATCCATGCACACCTGGGAAGACCTGGAGGTGTGGAACAGGAAACTCCTCGACAAAAAAGCAAATAGATACTTCTTCATAGAAAACCCAAAGGAAATCGAAATAAAGAACGCACCGAAGATGGAAGCAAAAGTCGAACTGCATCCAGACGACAAAAAAAGGGGTCACAGGACATTCAAAACAGCAAGCAAATTCTACATACAAGACAAGATAGAACAGGGAAAAGTTTACAGGTTCATGCATTTGTTTAATTTCAAAAACAACGAGTTCCTATCAAAAGAACACGATCCCAAACTAAACGCCACGATAATACACTGGCTGCCAGCAAACAAAGACCTAGTAAAAATAGGGGTGATGATGCCCGACAAACAAATAAAGAAAGGACTGGCAGAAAAAGATGCCAAAAAAATAAAAGTAGGGGCTGTTGTACAATTCGAAAGATTCGCATTCTGCAGGCTTGACAAAAAAGAAAAAGACAAACTAACATTCTGGTACACACACAGATAACCAAGCAAAAGCTTTAAAAAGCCCTATTTTCACAGATAACCATACAAAAACCAATGATTATCTAGGAGGTTTTGAAAATGGAAACATCAAAAGAAATTGTCGAAAAAGCCCTCGAACTCGTCGAGATGGCAAAAACATCAGGCAAGCTGAAGAAGGGCGTCAACGAAGTAACAAAAGCAGTCGAAAGAGGAACTGCAAAAATAGTTTTAATCGCAAAAGACGTAAACCCACCAGAGATAGTCATGCACCTAGGACCGCTCTGCAAAGAAAAAGGCATAAAACTGATTTCTGTACAGAAAAGAGAAGAACTAGGAACAGCCGCAGGACTACCAGTACCTACAGTTGCAGTCGCAGTCGTAGAAGAGGGTGACGGAAAGAAACTGCTAAAAGAAATAATGGAAAAGGCAAAAGATGAGTGAAGACAAAAAATCTGAACAGAAAACTGAACAACCCCAGAAGGAACAGAAAAGAGACAGAAAGCCACAGCAGCAAGAAACCAAATCAGAAAAGGCAACATTCTCAGAAGCATACCCTGCCATAGTTGAAGAGATAGTAGGAAGGACAGGAATGAGAGGAGAGATAACACAAGTCAGGTGCAAGATAATGACAGGAAGAGATGCAGGAAAGATAATCACAAGAAACGTCAAAGGCCCTGTAAGGGAAAAAGACACACTCATGCTAAGAGAAACAGAAATAGAAGCAAGAAAAATGACACCAGGAAGGAAGTAAGATGCCAAACTGCACATTCTGCGGAGAGAGAATCGAGAAGGGAACAGGAAAGATGTTTGTATTCAAAACAGGAAAAGTGGCGTACTACTGCTCAAAGAAATGCGAAAAAAACATGCTCAAGCTGAAAAGAAAAGCAAGAGACCTGAAGTGGACCAAACACTACGAAAAAGGCCAATAAAGGACAAAACTTATAAGCAAATAACATCACTAATACCAATAGCGACTTTCTAAAAAAACAAAAACGGTGAAGATACTAGGGGGAATCATGGAAACATACCCAGAACCATACCAAAATGAAAAAGAATTTGAAGAAGAAATAGAATTCACAATCATACCAGAACGCCAGGACCAGCTAGAAAAACTTACACAAACACCTTTAGAAGTAGGAGACCTAGTCGGGGAGAACCTGGAAAAACTAGCAAAATTCCTCCAGAACAAAGAAGGAGCAAGTGACATAAGACTGCAAATCGAAGGACTTGCAGTAACCCTCACAGCCTACAAGCTAAAGAAAATACAGGGCGAGAGATACATCAAAAGCAGCAGATCAGTAGATGCCTTCATAGAAGTAAGATGCCTATCGAACCTCCTAAAGGGAATAAACAGAACCCTGGAAAGCAAAAGAAAAACACCACAAGAGATAAGCGATATACTTTATAGTAATGTAACAGAACTGATAAGGGGGGACAACATCAGCGCCAAAGACAGACAGGCATTAGACCGAGGAAGAATATACAACCTGCTGGCAAAAAGATACTTCATGAAATATGACGAAGAAAAAATCATAGAAAATTTGATAGATATAGGAAAGCTTTTTGACACCGTAAAAGGAGGCAACATAAGGAAAAAAATAGAAACAGAACTAGCAAGGTATAAAAAAATGCCTCAGGAATCTTTAAAACAAGTTGAGACCATCGAGGTTGCAAGAGCCCTGGCACATGAGGAAGAGAGCATAAGATATGCGCTGTCAAGAAACTAACAGATAAATTTAAATAACCCTCTATTTCTAGTTTTTTAGCATGATACAAAAAACACTGGTCCTCATAAAACCTGACGGGGTAGAAAGGGGACTGACAGGCGAAATAATCCACAGACTAGAGAGAAAAGGACTCAAAATAATAGCCCTGAAAATGGTATGGGTCGACAAAGAACTAGCACTCCAACATTACGATGAAGACATAACAAGAAGAAGGGGAGAAAAAGTAAGAAAACAGCTTGTAGATTTCGTAACATCAGGACCGATAATAGCAATGGTACTCGAAGGCGTAGAGGCAATAGAAAACGTAAGGACAATATGCGGGGTCACAGAACCAAAAGCTGCACAACCCGGAACCATAAGGGGAGACTTCTCACCCATAAGCTTCAGATACGCTGATTCTAAGGAAATTGTAGTAAAGAACACGATACACGCATCAGCAAACGAACAAGACGCTGAAAAAGAAATAAAACTCTGGTTCACAGAAAAAGAGATGCACAGCTACGAAAACGTACACGAGAAACACGTAAGATGATAGAAACGATAAAAAAACTATACGAAAAACACGAGAAAAAACTCGTAGTCATACCAATACTACTAATAATAGCCTCACTATGGATTGTAGGCAGCCAGTATTCCAGAACAGGAGACATATTCCAGAAAGACGTAACCCTAAGCGGGGGAATAACAGCAACAGTATACACACAGACAGACGCAAAATCAGTAGAACAAACAATCAAAGAGAACACAAACAAAGAGATCATAGTAAGGAAACTCGCTGAATTCGGGACAGACCAACAGAAAGGCGTTGTGATAGAATCAGCGGAACTCACAAGAGACGAACTCGAATCAATACTCAAAAACAAACTAAACATACAACTCACAACTGACAATTACTCCATAGAACAGACAGGCGCAACACTCGGACAATCCTTCTACATACAAATGATGATAGCACTCTTAGTCGGGTTCGTCATGATGTCAATAGTTGTTATAATAATCTTCAGGGCAGTAATACCCTCAATGGCAGTAATACTATCAGCATTCGCAGACATGCTATGTACAGTAGCAGTGATAGACCTACTTGAAGTCAGAGTATCCACAGCAGGAATAGCAGGAATACTACTACTGATAGGGTATTCGGTAGACACAGACATACTCCTAACAACAAGGATGTACAGGAGAAAAGAAGGGAGAATAATGGATAGGATATTCAGCTCAGCAGCAACCGGACTCACAATGACAGCAGCGGGACTCGCATCACTATCATTAGGCTATATCCTGACAACATCATTCGTAATAAAAGAAATGTTCCTCGTCCTGATAATAGGGCTGATAATAGACGTAATAATGACATACCTACTGAACGCAAGAATAATATTGTGGTACACGGAAAAGAAAGAAGGCAACTATGGCAATTAAGAGATACCTAACAGTCAGAGTATGGATCCTAATAGCAGCATTAATAATAACAATACTGGCAATAAGCTACAACCCATGGGCAACAGGTGTTGAGATAAAAACAGTAGAATCAAACAGTCAGGTAGCAGAACAGGGAATAACAACAGGAGAGAAGATACTAGAAGTTAACGGAATACCAATAAACATAATACAGGACTACCAAAGCTCTGTATCAGAATACACAACAAAAGAAAAAGAGATAGCCATAGGAACAGATAAGGGAACGTACAAATACAACGCCACAAACTCAATAGGGTTCGAATACCAGAACCTCACAATAACATCAGCAGACCTATTCACAAACCTAGAACAAGGCATGATCATACAATCAATAAACAACGTTAGCATTGACAACTCAACACAACTGACTGAAGAGATCAGCAAGATACTCCCAACAGACAAAATAACAATAAAAACAAACAAGGGAGAATACGCATACCTGACAAGAGGAAAGCCAGAAATAACAGTAGGAGAGGCAAGAAAAAGCAACCTGAAACTGGGACTTGAACTCTCAGGCGGAACAAGGGTACTGCTTGAACCAAAATCAGAACAGGAAATAACAGACAAAGACATAGCAGACATAATCAAAGTGATGGACAACAGGCTGAACGTGTACGGCCTAGCAGATTTAAAAATAAGGCCAGCAAACGACCTGTCAGGAAAGAAATTCATACTCGTAGAAATAGGAGGGGCAACAGCAGAAGAGGTAAGAGTCCTAATAGGACAACAGGGAAAATTCGACGCCAAGATAGGGAACCAAACAGTATTCTCCGGAGGGAAAGAAGACATACCCTTCGTATGCAGGGATGATGGAAGCTGCAGCGGAGTAAGAGAATGCAACCAAGCAAGCGAGAATGAATGGTACTGCACATTCGAATTTGCAGTACACCTAAGCCCAGAAGCAGCAAAAAGACACGCTGACATAACAAAAAATCTTGAAGTCGTGACAAGCACAGACGGAAGAGAAATACTAAACACAACAATAGACTTCTACCTAGATGAAAAGCAAGTTGACAGCCTCCAGATAGGAGCAGACCTGAAGGGAAAGGAAACAACAGCAATAGCAATATCAGGACCCGGCGGAGGAACAACACAAGGCGCAGCAATAGACCAAGCAGTCAAAAACATGGACAGGCTGCAGACAATAATCATAACAGGATCACTTCCTTACGAGATAGAGATAGTAAAACTCGACACCATATCACCAGTGCTTGGGAAAGAATTCATAAACAACTCACTACTAATAGGAGTGCTAGGCATAACAGCAGTAGCACTAGTAATATTCATAAGGTACAGACAGGCAAAAGTCATAATACCAATAATGATAGTAGCAACAAGTGAGATACTCATAACACTAGGCGTGGCAGCAATGCTCCAATGGAACCTGGACTTAGCCTCAATCGCAGGGATAATAGCTGCGGTCGCAACAGGGGTAGACGACCAGATCGTCATAACAGACGAGCTGATAAAAGGAGGAAAAGACAGGTACATAAGCTGGAAAGAAAGGATAAAGAGGGCATTCTTCATAATATTCTCAGCCTACGCAGTAACAGTAGTGGCTATGATACCCTTATGGAGCGCAGGAGCAGGCCTGATAAGAGGATTCGCAGTAACAACAATAATAGGGCTGACTGTAGGAGTGTTCATAACAAGACCTGCATTCGCATCAATGATGGAAAAACTCCTGACAAAAGAATAAAAAGCTTTTTATATAAGAAAAACAAAAGAAATTATCATAAAGAGGTGATAAAAATTGGTTGAATGCACAATTCCTGCAATGTTTGAGTTACAAGTCAAGATAGTTCTTTACATAATGCTCGGAGGCCTAGTAGGCCTAGTATACGGCCTGAGAAGGGTACTCCTGATGGAAAGAAGAATAATAGAGCTAGAAAAAAGACTAGCAAAAATACTGGAAAGGAAGAGGTGAGATAGAAAATGCAAAAAAGAGGAGCATTAGAACTCTCCGTTAACACCATAGTCATAGTGGTTATTGGAGTAGCATTACTCTCATTAGGGTTAATATTCGTTAGGAACACATTCGGCGGGCTGACAAAGATGTCAGACGACATATTCGGAACTGCAGACACGCAGATAGGAAAACTGCATTCCGGAGCGAGACTGACTGTACCGACAACAATAAACGTTAAAACAGGATCAGTGGTCAGGGCAAACATATTTGTAGGTAATGATGGAACAAGATGCACAGCAAACACCTTTAAGCTAACGCTGGGAGACAGCGGTGCAAGTCAAGTATGTAACACAGGCAGTACGATATGTGCCAAGATAATTTCTAAGGACTCACTAACAATCGCACCTGGTGAAGAGGGAACGTATGTAGTTGCAGTAGCAGCCACAAAAGCAGCACCATTGTCATCAGGAAATTTAGGGACAGATGTGACAGTGGGAGTGATTGTTACCTGCGGAGGCAGCGACTATGACACATCCGCATTCACGATAAACGTGCAGAAAGGTGGGGGATTATTCAGTTAATCCTTTTTATTTTTTTAGAATTTATCCTCAGACTTATCTTCTTCGCCTTCCCTTCTAATAACCTTGACAGAATCAAGCTTAACAGTAATCGGAATGGGAATGGCTGATTCTAACAACTCGACAACGACCTCGTCCTTCTGGGTATCAATCCTTGAGACCTTAGCCTTCTCCCTCTTGAAAGGCCCTGAAATTATTTCAACAATGTCATTCTTCTGGATGTTAACTTCCCTCTTAACCTGCTCAAGCATGTGCTCAATCTCAGCATACTGAACTTCCTTTGGAAGAAGACCACGAGCATAAGGAATACCCTGGAATGCCTCCTCAGCAATCTCCCTATTCTTCGCCTCCATGAAGATGTAACCACGAAGACCATGAGGCCTTATCAGACAATAAACATCAAGACCTTTCTTCTTCGCATTCTCATAGACAAAATCCAGAACCTGCTCCTCACGGTTAGCAGTAGTCCTCAAAGCAAATATGGGATTCATCTCAAAAGATCTCCAATAATGAATATAACAAAGCCTATGAAACCAATTATCAAAATGCCAATACCGGAGACTTTGACGATAGCCTTGAACTCTTCCTTACCAGGCTTCTTGGTAACGCGAAGAACCCTGCCGCTCTCGGACAAGAACTCCTTAAACTTAATCATATAGTCTTTCATCATATTAAAAGCCGATAAGAAAAAAATTGCGAATTTAGGTATTTAAAGGTTTCTATTCAACGAACTCAATCCCAAGCTGAGAGCCTATCTCAGTCTTCTCTTCCCTAACATGCTTCTTAGGGCCGAAAATCTGCGGAGAGTTAACACCAGTAACGATAAGCATAGCCCTCAAAGACTTGCCAAGGTCTTCAGATATCATAGCACCCCAGATGATGTTAGCATCCTCATCAAGCTTCTCAGACACGGACTCAACAACCCTCTTAGCCTCTTCCAGGGTCATGTCAGGACCGCCAGAAACGTTAATCAACGCACCATTAGCACCGGTAATATCAACATCAAGCAAGGGATTATTCAAGGCCTTCTCAACAGCCTCCATAGCCCTGTTCTCAGTATCAGACTCACCAATACCAATCATAGCCACACCACCCTTACCCATAACAGCCTTGATGTCAGCAAAATCAAGGTTAACAAGGCCAGTCTTGGTAACAAGATCAGCAATACCCTTAACAGCATTCGTTAATATTTCATCAGCAACCTTGAAGGCAGTCTGCAAAGGCAGGTCAGGAGCTAGTTCCAATAACTTATCGTTAGGAATAACAATCAAAGTATCAACAATATCCTCCAACCTCTCCAAGCCAAGAATAGCGTTCTCATAACGCCTCTGACCCTCAACCTCAAAAGGCAGTGTGACAACAGCAACAGTCAAGGCGCCGGTCTTCTTAGCAATGTCAGCAATCACAGAAGAGGCACCAGTACCAGTACCACCACCCAAACCACAGGTAATGAAAACCATGTCAGCACCCAACAACTTCTGTTTGATATCATGCTCAGACTCCTTAGCAGCCTCCTCACCAACATGAGGGATGGAACCAGCACCCATACCATGAGTCAGGTCCTTACCCAGAAGGACTTTCTCATCAGCACTGGTGTAAAGCAGGTCCTGGGCGTCAGTGTTCATAGCGATGGTCTCAGCACCACCAATGCCAACCTCAGAAATACGATTAATCGTGTTATTGCCAGCACCACCCACACCAACAACCTTAATCTTAGCCTTCTGCTTCGTAAGCAGCTCCTCAAGCTCCTCATCAATAGAGGCAAATTTTCTGGGCCCCTGAAGCTTGTTAAAAGCCTCACTCTTGTTAATGTTTAAGTCGGTGTTGCTTGCAAAAGAATCCATCATCTCACTCCTTTTCTTTAACCTCTTTATGCCTGAACAAAATTTAGAATATGTTCTATAAATACTTATCTATACTCTAAAAGTTATTATTCTTGAGCAGTGTCAGAAGCGGGTTTCTTAGGCTTTTTCTCAGAAGACTCCTTCTTCTCAGGTTTCTTGGCTTCAGGCTGCTTAAACTCAAAAGATTTTATGGTGGGAATAATCTTTTTCAGGTTCTCAGACAAGCCCTTTGCAATGATATCAGGCAGGTCCAATGGAATCTTAGCAAGGCCCTCCTCAATCTTTATGTCAGGAGACATGTTGAAATGCAACTCAAAGAAAGACTTCAGCTTCTCCAGGTCATCATCAACCTTCCTAATAATCTCAACATCATATACCAAATCATGACCTGAATAAGGATGATTGAAATCGACCAATGTTCTACCGCCACTAACACTCCTTATAACACCAACAGAATTGTTAACAGTAACCTGCAAGCCCGGAAAAGGATTTATTTTCTGCTGGATGAAAACAGAAGTGGGAACAAGACGCATCATCTTAGGATTCTTCCTGCCAAAACCCCTATCCATAGGAACCTCAACCGTGTAAACCTTGCCAACCTCCTTGCCAGCCAGAGAATCATCAAGACCCTTAACAACATCACCGCTGCCAACACATATTATAACAGGCTTAAAAGTAAGCTTAGGATTGAAGTCATGCTCCTTGGCAACCTTCGCATCAGTAAGGTCAAAGATCTGATTATTATCCTTAAACTTACCAACATAATTAATCTCAATGAAATCGTGTAACTTAACCTGCATAAAATAAAAAGCTATAAGCAAAGTATTTAAAGCTTTTTATGCAAAAATTCTAGTATGCGGGAGTGCCGGAGTGGCCAAACGGGATAGCCTCAAGATAATTGAAAAATGAGCCCAAAAGGCGATGATATAAGAAAGCTATTGGCTTAGTGCCTACGCAGGTTCGAACCCTGTCTCCCGCAATAAAAAACATGAAAGTCAAAAAAGTTCTGAT
>JAZDEN010000033.1:0-8702 GCA_043808805.1 archaeon
AAAGAAATCATAATTGGATAAAGAGGGGGATACTGGTGGGTGGGAACTCCATCAACAGAAAACGTGCCATGATCAAAAAAACTCTGAGCCATCTTAGCATACATGTAATCATCGCTAGGAGCAGAAGGCGCAGGAATGAAAGGGATGATAACAGCTTTCAGAATAACAAGAAGAACAAAAAATAACACCAACTTCCCAAAGGGCCTACCCATGGGCCAAAATGGGCTGAAAATGGTATAAAAGCTTTGTTGTGATAACAAGAATATAGCAATTTATATAAATAAAACAAGGATTAAAAAGAACATGGTGAAGATAGGTATAATAGGAGGGTCAGGCGTATACGACCCAAACCTCTTTGAAGATGCGAAGAAGATAAAGGTACACACACCGTACGGAAGGACTTCTGATTTCGTGACAGTAGGAAAATTCAAGGGAGTGGACATGGTAGTCATACCAAGGCACGGCGAGGGACACAAGATAAACCCAAGCGACGTAAACTACAGGGCAAACATATGGGCCATGAAAGAATTAGGAGTAACAGACATAATAGCAACAGGAGCAGTAGGCTCACTAAAAGAAGAGATAAAACCAGGAGACCTAGTCTTCACAGACCAGTTCATAGACAGGACAACAAAAAGAAACTCAACATTCTACGAGGGAAGCCACGTATGCCACATAAGCATAGCAGAACCAACATGCAAAGAACTAAGGAAGATAATGATACAAGAAGCAAAGAACCTAAACATCCCACACCACCAGAGAGGAACCTGCGTCGTAATAGAAGGACCGAAATTCTCAACAAAAGCAGAGAGCGCAATGCACAGGTCATGGGGAGCAGACCTAGTAGGAATGACAATGGTACCGGAATGCGTCCTGGCAAGAGAGGCAGGGATATGCTATGCAACAGCATCATTGGTAACAGACTATGACGTCTGGAAGGAACAGCACGTCACAATAGAAGAGATAATAAAAGTCATGGGACAGAACCTCGACAAGTTCAAAAAACTCATGAACAACGTCATACCAAGGATTGAGGAGAGGGAGTGCGAGTGCAGGGAAGCCATAAAAAGCTCCCTCATATAAATGAAAACACTCTCACTAAAACAGCCATACGCAGAACTAATTCTACAGGGAAGAAAAAAGATAGAGCTTAGGAAATGGAACACAAGCTTCAGGGGAGAATTCCTAATCCATGCATCAAGAAAGCCTGACAGCGAAGCAATGAAAAGATTCGGATTCGAAGAATTACCTTGCGGGTTCATAGTGGGAAAGGCAAAGCTAGTCGGCGTAAAGAGATACTCAAACGAGGAAGAGCACAACAAGGACAAAGACCTGCACCTGGCAGCCTCAAACTGGGGAGACTACGGATTCATCATAGAAAAACCTGAAAGGATGGAAAAAATACCGGCAAAAGGAAAACTCGGATTCTGGGATTTCGACTTGGACAATGCCAAAACACACAGAAAGCTTTAAATATTAAAATCCGCTATAAATCCATATACTTAAGTATATAAAAGGAGGCGGTCAAAATAGCAAAGAAAAAAAAGAATTCTCTCACTTTTTCAAACCAGAAAACAGTGATAATCAGCCTTGTCCTCATACTAGCAGCGCTGGTGATTGCATTCAACTTCGAAAAATTCACAGGGCAGGCAACAACTAACATCGCACAGACAAAACTATACCTGTCAGCAGACCCCGAAATAGCTGACCAGGGAGAGATCGCAGTCAACAAGGGACAGGCAATCTACATAACAGTCGACACAGGAAGCAAGGGAAGCTCAGGAACAGTCATAATATACGACGTCAACTCCGCAAAGCAGAGAAGGGTTCTTACAACAGAGCTGAAGAACTGCTCACCAAACCAATGCAAAGCAGGAGTTATAGGGACTGGAAAGATAAGCGCTTACTACAACTGGAACGGAAAATACTGCGCAACAGTAAAGGACATCGTAACGAGGAAAGACGTCAAGAGCTGCTTCACGGTAATATAAGATGAAAGACAACAAAAAAACCTGGGTGATAGCGTCCGTGTTCTTCATAGTGACCATGGTAGTGGCTTTCAACTTCGAGAGGTTCACAGGGCAGGCAATAACAAGCAGCATACCACCAAAGATATACCTCTCAGCAAGCCCAACCGTAACGAACCAGGAAAATTGCACGATAACAGCAGGAAACAGGTTATTTGTAACTGTTGAAACAGGAGACAAGGGAATAAAGAGAAACGGACTCATCTACGACGGAAAAAGGACATCAAGAAAGCTGGCAAACCTGATGTTCGACCCGAACTGCGGAGGCAACGTATGCAGGCCGAAGAAAGTGACATGGATAAGGTATGCCATACCAAACGGATGGAAAGGACCATACTGCGTAAGGGTGGTTGAATCCTCAACAAACAAGATAACAGAGAAATGCTTCGAGGTCAAATAATTTTTTCTTTTTTTAAAATAACAAAAAAAGTGAAAACATGAAAACAATAACATACATCACAATCATGCTAATTCTAGCAATAAGCGTCAATGCAATTGAGGTTTATGACAAGGAATGCAAGAACGACGGAAGCATAAGGCTGCTCCTGAAGGCAGACAGCAAATCAACTGTGTACATGACAGACGTAAAGGTCATGTACGGCCAGGAAGAGATGAAAGGGGACTGGGACAACCAGTACATAACAAAATCAGACACTGCAAAAAGGGAATACGCAGAATTCCAATCATACGGCAGTTACCTTAAAGAGAAAAAAACCTACAGGATAAACATAGAATACCAGGAAACTGGAGAGGATGGAGAAAAAACATCCAGGACAGACACATTAGAGATAGGATGCCCAGGGCTTGTATTCAGCTGCAACGGACTGGGGATAAAAATAGAAAGCTGCACCAACAGCGATGAGCTTTTTAGGGCAGTAATAACAGCAAAAGGCCTGGAACAATCACAGGAAGCAAAAATGGACGTAAAGACCGCCGTGGACTTCCTGCTGGAAGCAGAAAACAAGTACAAGGACATAACAGGAAAAGAAGGGTCAAGAGGAGCAGTACCTGAAAAAGCACAGGTCATAAGCCCAGAAAAAGACAAATACGTCCTAAGATACGAATGGGAAGGCAGCAACAACATAAAAACAATGAGGGTGGGCTACAACGAAGACCTAACGGCAAGATGCAAGCCTGAAGAATACCCAGAAATAAAATTCTACGACAGGATGGACTGCACAACAGAAGAGACAACAATAAAAGAAGAGAAGAAGGAAGAGACACCAATAGCAACACAGGCAGTAAAAGAAACAAAGCAAGAGCCAGCCCAGAAAACAAAAACAGCAGACGACATACTGCAGGAACAGCCGAAAAACTACAGGCCGCTGGCAATCGTTAGCATGATCCTTGTAGGAGTGCTGGGATTCGGCGGGATAATACTTTCTTACCTCTATCGCAGAGGATACATTTAAAAAATTCCACAATATCTCAAAACTATGGAAAAAGAACCCAAAGTCCTAGTAGGATGCCCAACATCAGACCACAAGGAGTACTGCCTCAAACAATACGCAGATGCGGTAAAGGGGCTAACGTACAAGAACAAGGACATACTTCTTGTTGATAATTCCGAAAATGATGATTACCTTGAAAAGATAAAAAAAGAGGGCCTGCCAGCGATAAAAGGGCCATACTACGAGGGGGCAAGGGATAGGATAGTAAGCTCAAGAAACATACTCAGGGAGAAAGCGATATGGGAGTACGACTACTTCCTAAGCCTGGAGCAAGACGTAATACCACCAAAAGACATCATAGAAAGGTTATTGCAACATGACAAGGAGATAATAACAGGGGTATACTTTGCCAACAATGTGGGACCAACAGGCAAGGTAGCACTGATACCCCTAGCTTACAAGTTAACAGACGAGAAAACACTCTCAATGACACCACTAAGCGAGGAAGAGGTGTTCACAGACCAGCTCATGCAGATCGTTTCCTGCGGACTTGGATGCGTACTGATAAAGAAAAACGTCCTGGAAAAGATAAGATTCAGGTATGAGCAGAACTCATTCGATGACAGGTGGTTCTGCATAGACGCCTACAACCTGAAGATACCGATATTCGTGGACACAAGCGTAAGGTGCAAACACCTAATAAAAGGACACCAGATATGGGGAAAGATAAAAAAATAAGAGTCCTAGTAGGATGCCCAACATCAGACCTGAAGGCATACTGCCTGAAAGAATACTCTGATGCAATAAAAAGCCTAACGTACAAGGATTATGACATTCTCATCGTCGACAACTCCAAAAGCCAGGCTTACTCAAAAAAGATGAAAAGCCTAGGATTAAACGTGATGAAAGACGAGTGGAACGAGAACGCCAGGGAAAGAATAGTAAAGTCGAGGAACATCATAAGAGAGAAAGCGCTGAACTATGACTACCTCCTCAGCCTCGAGCAGGACGTTATACCACCAAGAGACATCATAGAGAGAATGCTGGAGCACAAAGAAAAAATACTCACCGGCATTTATTTCACATACAAGGAAGAGGGCAAAACACTAGTACCATTACTGTGGGTCAAGGGAGATGGAGGGATAAGAAACCTAACAGAAGAAGAAGCTATGCAGGACAAGACCATGGAAGCAGAGGCAGCAGGGCTCGGATGCATGCTCATAGCAAAAGAAGTGCTTGAAAAGGTAAAGTTCAGGTATGAAAAGGAAAGCAACTCATTCGACGACATGTGGTTCTGCCAGGATGTAAAGGAAAAGGGCTACAGCATAGCGGCAGACACGGGCATAAGATGCAAACACCTGATAAAGAAGTGGAGCTGGCAGGGAATAAGGAAATGAAAAAGAATTTAAGCAGAAAAACAAGCAAAGATAACATGCTAGACGAACTAATAAAAGCCGCGAAGAAAGAAGACTGGGCCTACGTAGACAAAAAAATAGCCACAATAAAGGACTATGAGCCATTCATATCGTGGGCGTTCCCAACAGCAATACACGACAGCGACGGAAACTTAAGGGACCTAGGGGTAAGCCTCATAGAAAAAGCCCCGATCAAGGAAGACGAATTCAAGATGATGAGACCTCAACTCTTCAAGCTCATGCAGACAGACCCGAACACCTACGTAAGGTTCAGGAGCGCATTCGCACTGGCAGCACACGGACCAGGAAGGTACTCAAAAGAGGTCATACAAACACTGAAAAAAGCAGAGAAAGACAAGGAAGTTGCCACAATAGCAAAACAATACCTTAAAAAATTCTAATTACAAAAGCCGGGGTCGCATAATCTGGTTAGTGCACAGGTCTCGAAAACCTGCTTCCGCAAGGATATCGGGGTTCGAATCCCTGCCCCGGCGTACCAGAAAAGAATAAAAACAAGATAACAACATAGGAATTGGTTAAGATGACAGCCCACAAAATCACCCTATACGCAAAACTCGAAGAATTGTACAGCTCGGACATAAGGCTGAACAAAAGAATCGTAGAGGATTCTGTAAAATCAGGGCTTGAGGCAGCACTAAGAAAAATAGAGAAGGACCCTATAGAAATCGAATTCTTAAGATGGAAAGGTGAAACAATAATGGAGATAACCGGCGGATTCTATGGGTGTGACTACGCAAGGGCGCTATACGAACTGGGAATTGAAGTCATACCGGTGATATATGATGAGAAGAGGGTTTACACAGACGGACATTTCGACGAGGTCAAGGGTTACACCCCCAGAAAATTGAATGAAGTACCATTGTTGGAAGAAGAGGAATACAAAGAGTATTACAGGATAATGGACGAATACGGCTATCCAATAGTTTTAAGCAGCGAAGACCTCAATTAGATTCAACAGAAAGCGTTATAAACCAAATTTCTCTAAAAACCCTTATGAAAGATCCACTATCAGAGGAACTTTTCAGGATACTGGCATGCCCAGTCTGCAAGGCAGATTTGAAGTACGGAAAGGAGAAAAAAACACTCGTATGCACGAAATGCAAGCAAGAATATGAGATAAGAGACGGCATACCAATATTACTACCACCCAAAGCCGGGGTCGCATAATCTGGTAGTGCGCAGGCCTTGAGCAGTAAAATCAAGCAAGCCTGTTTCCTTCGGGATATTAGGGTTCAAATCCCTACCCCGGCGATTTCCTTCTTGTTAAAATTCGTTGTTCTCACCTTTGAAGAAAGAAACAAAGATTGAATTCAGCTAATCCATCGGATGCTTCTCGAAAAATTCCCAAATCTGGTCAAAGGATATGTCATAAGAAACCGAACCAACCAACGAAGAGGACAAATATTGCGAACCACTAGGATAAGTATGCCCCATCCCATCAACCATGCAAAGTTCCACTTCCACACCATCAGAACATTCATTGAATACTGTGCATTTCGCATCGCCATTCTCATACCCTAAAATTTTTTTATCTGTGCATCTGTTGATTTCTTTCCACGCATCAACCACCTGATAAGGGGTCATCCTCTTATAAGACATCCCAAAAGGTGAGGCCCCTTCTTTAAAAATAGAACGAGGCTCGCTCCCGTCTGGAGGGTTAGCCGGATCCGCTGTTCCATGAATGTCCATGACAGAGACAGGCCGCAAGGGCGCGCAATCTGACATTAAGGCAGCAGGAGCCACTGTAGCAATTGCCGCAATCTTATCAGCCAGCTCACATCCCAGGCGATTCGTCATAAGACCCCCATTGGATATACCCGTAGCATATACCCTCTTTTCATCAACATTGAATTTTCCCTCAATTTCACCAATCATCTTTGATATGAATCCTACATCATCAGCATTACCGCAACATTCCCCTCCTGCCCACTTCCCACCGTTCCACGAACCTCTCAGATGCCCATACTTGACCTCGCCTGTGGCTTCCGGAACAGCAAGTATGAACCCCTGCCTGTCTGACATCTTGTCAAGCCCATCCATGTATGCTGCCCTCACATCGCCACCACCGCCATGGACATAAATTACGACTGGGGTCTTGGTACTTTCATTATAGCCGGTTGGTATATGGACTTTATAGTACCTTGTAAAACCGCCGTGCACTGTAGAGAAATCAAGATCGTTAGGACCAAACCTTATTCTATACGAAGACCGCAGCATTAATACAACAATCAAGACTGCTACAGTTATGAGAATGACTGCTGTCCAGATTAAAATCCTCTTTTTCATATTAGCCACAGGAATTTTTGAAATAGCTATAGGTTCCACTACTTTTCTTAAATAGTTTACTATTTACAGGAAAATAACTACCTCTTCAGGTCCTTAAACTTCACAGAATGCTGCTCCCCGCCACTGCCCCAATCCTCAAGACCTGTCTCGTGGATGACAACAGTCACAGCCTGGGCAGGAATCCCCATCCCCACAAAGACATCAGTAATCTTCCTTATCAGCTCAGGCTTCTCCTCCTTCCTGATAGGCCATGTCTCAATAGTAACTATAGGCATAACAAACCACCTCCAGATTAAATATAAGAAAAGAACTTATTAAACATAACCAAAGCTTAACCCATCCTCATCGAACGCTTCATCCTTCTGTACTTCCTTCTCATGAACCTACTGGAACCCAACAGGATGATTATTATCAGGATTACAACCACAAGCAGGCCAATGTTGTAGGAAGCGCTGTAAAAAGGCCACTTAGAGAAGAAACCCGTTATCCTTGAGCCCAACCTCCCCTCCTCAGCAGGGGACTCCTGAGGCTCACTCAGCCTCTCAAAAAGGAGTATGACAGTTTGGTCATCAACAAACTTGACAAGCGAAAGCTGGAGGTCCTTGACATCATCCCTCTCAAAATCATACACTATGCTGGTCTTAGAAGTCAGGGCAGCATAATTAGGAGTGGAAGCACCCTCAATGAATGCCGTTAACTCAACACGCTGCTCAGCACGATTCATGTTGCCTATGACAATCTTATGCTCAGCACCACCCCAGTCAAACCTCACACCATCACGGCTGCCTATCTGGACAAGCATATAAGTAGAGTTGGAAAAATCAAGAGTCTTCATCTCACCAGCAGCAAGAACAATGCCGGAAAACAATACAAGAAACAACAACAGGATGATGCCTTTCATAACACCATAGAATTGGAAATTTTGTTTATAAAGTTTTATGTTAGAAAAAATATATAATAAAAAAGAAAAAGAAAGCTTAATGCTTCTTTCTGAGCAGGAAGTAACCCACCACTATGACTGCCAACACAACTAGGATGACAATCCAGATCCAGGCACTGCTTCCCTCTTCAACCTCTGCTGGCGGAACTTCTTCACCTGCGGGAGGCTGCTCTACTGGAGGCTGCTCTTCTGTAGGCGTTGTCTGGTCGACCACGCTGGCACCTTCCTCAACCTTCGTCACTGAGACGTCAGCCACACCATCGGTTATGCCGTTCAGCTTAACCACAAGGTCGTTAACGCCGTCAGCGTTCATGTCAACGTTCTTGGTCTCACCAATAACCAGCGTGACTGAAACAGGCGTTGAGCTTATCTCAATCGTCACTGATGTTTCAGTAACTTCCTTGAAGGTTATCGAGTGCTCTGTTGAACCATCAAAGGTAAACGTCTTGATGGAACCCTGAGCTGCCTTAAATGCGCCCTCATCGGCTGTTGAAAGGTCAAGGTCAACGCTTATCGTTGTTCCACCGCCACCAGCACCACCGTCTCCACCATCACCTGAGGTGACTGATGAAGCAACCCTGAAGCCCTCATCTGTTGTCGATGTGTGTGAAGCCTCGTTTCC
>JAZDEN010000034.1:0-25764 GCA_043808805.1 archaeon
AATATCTTGTTGGAGTGCTGGACACCCCTCATCTTAAGTATCTCAAGCGCACGCTCCCTCATATCACCCTTCCTGATGTTGTAAAGCAGTATGACACCGTCAACCTCAAACTCAACCGCAGACGGATGGTGATTCTCGATGTCCTGCTCATCCTCAGAAACAAGCAGCGCAACACAGCCCCAACGCTGGATCATCTTGAACAGGTCAAGGAAAGACTCCATACGGGCAAGATCATCCTTGAAGAGAAGGGCAAAAGCAGTAAGAGAATCAATGGCAATACGCTTAGCCTTAATCTTCTCAATGGCAATATCAACCTCACCACCACCCTCAGTGAGAAGCTTCTTAACATTAGAAGGCGTGTACTCAACAATGACAAGCTTATCCTCATCCTCCAACTTCTTAAGGTCCCAACCGAGCTTGGACATGTGCTTCAAAATCTTCTCCCTCGACTCCTCAAAAGTAATGTAAACCCCTGGCTCATCAAACTTGACAATGCCATTACACAAAAACTGCAGAGCAAAAATACTCTTACCAGTACCCGGACCGCCGCAAACAATGTTTATAGAATCACCCTCAAAACCACCGCCCATAACCCTGTCCAAACCCTCAATGCCAGTCTTAACCCTATCATCATCAAACTTCTCCACCTTAACCTTCGGGGGAGGAAGAGCATCACGATTAATCTGAACCTTACCTGTCTTGACAGAGATGTTATGAGGGCTATCAGAAGAATCAACCACCTTAACATCATCCTCCTTTTTTGCAGCCATCAAGCAAGAAAATGCAAAGGTAGTTTATAAATTTTGTTGAACTTCAGAATGTCAGCAAGCCGCTCAGCAGGCTTGAGACGAGAAAACGGACCGTGAAAAACACGAGAAGGCTTATCGCAACAAGTATGGGGACCAACTTAAAGCCCTGCTTCTCCTCACCCTTAGAAATCAAGCCGAGAATAAGCGAACCCATAACAGAAGTCATAACAAGAGACGTAATGACATAGGTCATTATGAATTCAGAACTGACAGAAACCTTAGTAATCGTCAGGGGCATATTCATCGTGCTGACACTATCAGTCGGAATCTCAACCTTGGAGATAACATCCTTCATAACATCAACTAGGAAGGAACTCAAACCATAAAGCATAGGAGCACCAAAACTGACAGCAGAAAAAATGAAGATGACATACATACGTATGTTAGACCTTATCTTCTGGTCAACAAACTCCTGATCACGAAGGTTACGGGCAGTCTGCTCAATCAAGGACGCGAGCTCACCACCAGACCTCAGACCTGAAACGATAAGCTCCATAGTCTTCCTCAGCTTATCAGACCTAACCCTCTTAGCCATATCCATAAGAGCGGTCGCGACCTCCTTACCAACCATAACATCCTTACCGACACGAGTTATCTCATCAGTAAGAGGACCGAACTCAGGACGGGCAGAAAGAAGAAGAGCCTTCTCAGGAGTAAGACCTGCACGGAGATTACTTGACATAAGCTGCAAAGCGTCAGGAAGGGCACGCTCAATCATACGGGCCTTTGCGTCAACACTCAACAAGAGCCAGACGTAAATAGTGATCTCAAAAGTAGCAAAAGCAATTGCAAAAGTAAGCCACAGGTTAAACCCAAACATAGCACCCAGTGCAAAAGCAGCCATCCAGCCAAAAACAAAACCAAAAGAAAGAACAAAACCAGTAAACTTGTAAGAGTCAATGCCCAGATTAGCAAAATCAAGAAGCTCCTTATAATTAGACAAAAGCCTTCTCGGGTACAAACTTGAGATCAACCTGTAAACTTTCATGACAAAAGGTTAGGCCTCCTCGACTTTATGATCCCCATAAACATAATCTGCAGGAAGACAACAAAAACAAACAAACCCCAAAACAAAAGCTTGGTGGTATAATCACCAAGAGATATGAAAGAGGAAAGGATGATTATGAAAGTAACGCTGAGAGAGGGAACGATAACAGCAACAAGCATATAAAACATGGCAAGAGGACTCAGCTGACCTCCGTAATTCTGAATCTGGATGATCTGCTGCTCAGACAACCTGTTAATTATGTCCCCAATGACGCTGGACATATCACTACCTGCCTTCATACCATTAACGACCTGCCAGATAGCACGCCTGAAAAGAGTCGAAGGGTTGTCGGAAGCAAGATCCTCAAGAACCTCAACCTGAGGCCTGCCCGCATTAATCTCCTTAACAGCCCTGGCAAACTCCTTAGAAACCTCACCATAATCACCCGAAGCAAGGTTGACAAGAATGTTAAAAGTGGGAACACCAGAATTCAGCTGGATGAGCATGTTCTGCAAAGAAGGCAAAAGATTCTGCTCCAAACTGCGGATCTTCTTCCTAGAAAGAATTTTCGGGTATGAAATCTGCTGGACAAAAACAAAAAAACCAAACAATGCACCGGCTAGAGAGCCGACAAAAACCGGATTCTCAAGACCTGAAGAAAAAACTATGAAAGAAAAAACAGCAGCACAAAAAACAAAAAACGTAATGCTCGAAGCAAAACACATAGCAAGATATTCCCTAACATCAACCTTCATACCGGCCTGCCTAAGATTCAGACCGAGAAAAGGAAAAAAAGGCTTAGCAGAATAGGAGAAACCAAGGAAAAGCTTAGACAACCTCAGCAGTATGCTTTCCGGCAAAAAATTGTAGGGCAGCTTTATCATCGTCACTTGAACAACTCACCAGCATCAGAATCTTTCTCAACAAACTTCATCAAAAACTCATGATTCCTGTAATAAGCGTCCATAATCCTGCCGACCTGATGAATCGTCCTGTAACTATGCTTACACATCCAATCAAGAACCTCCTGCTTGGACTTAAGATCAGCGTTAATCTCCTTCATCGTCATGCCAGTATGACGGCTTAACTCCTCAAACACCCTCACAGAATCGTTGTGAACAACAACCTCATCCTTCTCAGGCTTCCAACGATAGAGGATGTTAGGCTTAACAGTGGTCTGGCCATTCTCCTCAACAGGGACAAACTCACCAACCTGGAACGCACGCCTAATACCCTTCCTCCTATCCCTGAACATGACAATGTTAAGGTTGACAGCAGTAAGAAGATTAGGGGGAACCTCAATAGGCGGATTGGTAAGACGCTTAATAGTCTCATTGATAGTATCAGCGTGAACAGTAGCGTAAACAGAGTGACCGGTATGCATGGCCTCAAACAGGACCTCAGCCTGATCCCTCTTCCTCATCTCACCAAGAATAATCCTGTCAGGCCTCATCCTCAATGCGTTAACAAGAAGGTCCAACATGGTAACCTCTCCCTTACCCTCTGCGTTAGGCTGCCTCGTGATAAGAGGACACCAATAAAGATGCTCAGCAAGCTGAATCTCCCTAGTATCCTCAATGCTAAGAATACGCTGGTTAGGAGGGATGAACGGCATGAGAACGTTAAGCATAGACGTCTTACCCGATGCAGTACCTCCACTGATGAGAACGTTCATCTCATACTGGATGGCAAGCCATAGAAGAGCGAACACATTAGAAGGGCAGGTCTTCTCCTTAATCAAATCAGTAACAGTCCAGGGATCACGCGCAAACTTCCTGATGGTAATCGTGTTACCTTTGGTAGAGATAGGGTAGAGTACTGCGTTGGCACGGTCACCTGTAATGAGATGGGCGTCAAGCAAGGGATTAAGAGTCGTAATCTGCCTACCAACACGACGCGCAATGATGCTGGAATAGTTCTGGATCTGATCATCAGACTTCAGGAGTATGTTCGTCTCAAGCCAGCCGTACTTCTTGTGAAAAATACGGACAGGCTCCTTAGATGAGGTTATAACAATCTCCTCAAGATTGGCATCGTTCAACAAGAACTCAACATAGCCAAGACCAAGCATCTCATGAAGAAGCGTACTAATAAGGTAGGACTTCACCTCCTCATCTATGTTGGGCATAACATTCTTAAGCAGGGATTCAGCCTTAACGCTGAACTTCTGCTTCAACGAATCAACAACCTTGGGATCGAGAATCTCAGATGTCGTAATCGTTGTTTCGGTAATGAGCTTATCACGAACATCCTCCAACATTATCTTCGTGGCGGGCAACAACTCAGGAATAACCAACTCATACCTCAAAATGCCGCTTTCACTCCGAACTATGTTAATCTTCGTCTGAATCAACTCAGACTGCACGGAATAAGTGTCTATTACTTCTTGCAAAGTTCCACCTCACCGAAAGGAGGGTAATTCAGGGTGATCATATCATGACTCTCAAGGATGCGAGCCCACTCCTGAGCCATCTCGATAGAGACATTAAATCCAGTAGCAACATCAGACAGTGTAATCTTTCCCTTCTCATTAATCAGCTCATACAACCTGTCAAGGTCTGTCTTGTACTTGCTAGACTTCGCAACAATGCTCTTCTTAATTACAGCGATGTTCTCCTTGGAAAGCTTGGCATCAACCTCAGACTTGCTCCTGTGATACTTGTAAAAACGCAAAGAGATAATGATAAGAGCTATGAAAAACAAACCACCAAGAGAAAGAAGCACGTAGGGATTGCTAAAGGAGATGATACCCCTAGAGTTAAGGGTGACAAGAGCCACAACAATGATAATGAAAGAGATTGCGTAAGCCATAACCTTCGGCTTCATATGGGGCTTGCCAACCTTGGCAGGCTTTTTTGAGTCATCAACAACAGCACCCTGAACCTTCTTCTCCTCAGGCTTCTTATCCTTCTTAGGAAGCTTGAACTTGGAAAAAAACTCTTTAATCCTCGCAGCGTGATTCCTTATGAGATAAATGTTGAGTATGATAAGGAAACCTGCAGCAATGCCAAGAGCAGCATAAATCCATGTAGATGAAACAAGGTCAGACTTCCTAAAAAGTATGTAGACAACAGCCACAAAGAAAATCAGAAGCATGAAAAAAGTGAGATACTTGGAAACCTTTGACATATTACCCTTAATCTTGGAAAGCTTGGGCTTAACAGCAAGGGGCTTAACAACAACCCTCTTAGTCTTAAGAACATTACCAGGCCTGGACGGCCTAGGAGCTTCTACCACACCCTTTTTTTTATCCATCATCTTGTGTTACTAATGAGTTATCCCTTTATTAATTTTTTTTATTTTGGGCTTGCCCGTTTTCCTCAAAAAAACATAACCAACGGCAACAACAATGGCTGCCGGAATAAGGAAAAGCAAAATCTTGTAGTACTTATCATAAGGGGATGGAGGCACAACCTCCTTGCCAGATTGGGCGTCAATCAAGGTGTTCTTGGAATCATTAAGCTCCCAGACAAGAGTCATCTCATCATCATTCTTAGGAAGGAGAGCGAGCTGAGGATCCGAATTCGGAAACTGCTCCAAAATCTCAGACATAGGAACCGTTGGAACAAGATTTGTGTTGGCACTTATGTACCACTCAATCTCAAGGGAGGAGACCTGAATCTCATCACCCTCACCTATGTAAAGCAAGCCAGAAACAGTCCCGATCACAGGAATCCCATCACAAAGCTGCCTCTCAGTCCCCACAAACTTAACAATCGCAGGAAGCTTGTTGCCAGCAACAGTAACTATAATAGAAGATGGAGTCCCAAGTATGTGGCTGTTACGCTCAAAAAAATTCCTGGCAATCGTCTCAGCCTGCTCATTGGTTATGTAAGCAACACGATCAATGTGCTCAAAATTAGCCCTTGCAATAACACGGTAAACCATATTAGAACCACGCGTACGCTCACTAATCGTCCACTCATAACCATCCATCGTAACAGTGGAGCCTGAAGAGACCTCAGGAGGAAGGAAAGAATAAGGCATTGTACAGTCAGCAAAAACAAAGAAAGACAGAACAACAAGCGCCAACACAAAAGCAATTCTCATAAAGGAAAATGAACAACAAAACATATATTAAGTATTGTATTCCTTAAATAATGATAAAAAACCAAATCCACTAAAAAATAGTGCAAGTAACTTTATAAAACAAGGTGAGATAAGAAAAAAAGATGGAAAAAAGAGGGCAAGTTTCTATAGAATTCATGGCCATAATAGGATTCGTAACACTCATAGCAATAACCATGCTGATAATATCACAGTTCTACCAGAGAGAAGTATCAACACAGGTGGAAACAAACCAGGTAGACCACCTCGCAAGAAAAATCATCGAGGCATCAGAGTCAGTATACTACCTCGGGGAACCATCAAAAACAACAATCAACGCCAACATGCCAGACCACGTGGAATCCGTAAGCATAAGCACCAATGACATAACATTCAAGGTGAATGTTGCTGGCGGCAAGACCACAGACATAAGCTACTCGTCAAACGTGAACCTAACAGGGAGCATATCAAGCACACCTGGACTCAAGAAAATAAGCATAGAGGCCAAGTGCGGAGACTTCACCGGATGCTACGTCCAGATAGAAGGATGAAAAAAGGACAGGTGGCACTAGAGTTTTTGGTACTCATAGGTATAGCATTCTTCGCATTCCTGGGACTCATCGCAATCCTTCTCTACCACACAGAGCAGCTGAGAGACGTGAAAGAAAGCGAGATGGTCGTGGACATATCCCTCATGGTACAGAACGAAATAACAACAGCAAGCAGCGTGAAGGACGGCTATGTGAGAGAGTTCAGACTGCCCACAACGCTCCAAGGAAAAGAATACATCATAACACAAGAAGGGAACAAGCTCTACTTCAAAACAGCAAATTACGAAGCGGACGTTACAGTGCCGGAATTCGAAGGGGAAGTGACCATAGGCACAAACACGATAAACAAAACAGGGGGGATTGTGTATATCAACCAATAAAGGACAAACCTGGGCGATAGACTTCCTGATCGGAACCGTGATGTTCTTCATAGCACTGTTCGTATTCTACCAGTACTATTCAAACACATCAACAATGGATGTTGGGGAGTTACAAACAATAAGGAGGGATGCGCAAGCGATATCAAACAGCCTGCTCTCAGAGGGATACCCTGAAAACTGGAATGATACAGAAGTCGAAAGAATAGGTATAGTAGACGAGGGATACAGGCTTAACGAATCAAAACTAACATCACTCACCGCAATGGACTACCCAACCACAAAAAGCATACTCAACACAAGGTACGACTACTACTTCTACTTCCTGGACACAAACGAGCAGACAGCAAACATAAGCACATACGGAAAGCCGGGAGTAAACATGACCAACGTCGAGGAAATCGAAGACCCTGACAAGATAGTGACCCTTTCAAGATTTGTCCTCTACAACAATAAGATAGAGAGGATGGTGATCTACGTATGGGACTGAAGAAAGGCTACTACTTCACATTCGACGCATTGATAGCAGTGGGACTCATAGTAGCAATGCTTGTGGTAATGCCCATGCTTTACGTCCAGAACACAGAAAAAGAACACCTCAACATGTACTCAGAAGACCTCGTGAACATACTCTCAAAGACAAAAGTAAATGAGCTCGAAAACGACTACCTAACAGAATTAATAAACAACGGAAGCGTAAGGAACGAAAACTCAACAATACTCGAACTGATAGGGGAGTACTGGGCAACAGGAAACGCAGACATAGCAAAAAACCTCGCACAGAACATAACACACGACATAATACCAGAGCCATACAATGTAGGAATAGCGATGGGAGGAGACTTATTATCAGACCTCAACCAGAGCGAGGCAACAAACCTCGCAAGCTACAGAAGGATGATATCAGGAATAATGGAAGGAGAGGACGTTACGGGTTACGCTTCAAGGGTGTTCCTCACAGGACTAAACGCCCAGACAACAGCAACATACTCATTCTTCGGAGGATACGTGGGAGATGGGACAATAACACAGAAGATAGAGGTTCCGGAAATAACAAGCATAGAATATGTGTATCTCGAGCTGGATGCCGGAAACGACTTCGAATTCTACATAAACAACGAACACTGCGAGAGATTCAACATATCAAACATAACAGCCATGAGAGCGGACAGCTGGTACGTGAACTCAACATGCTTTGACTCATTCAACAACGGAGAGAACGAGATAAAGATAAACTTCACAAGCAACCAGTCAAACTACATAGGAGGGGGTTATGTAAAAATAAGCTACGAAACAGAAGAATTAAACCTAACATACAGCCAACAGGAGATGACCATGAAGGAATGGCTGCCAGGAATACAAGGAGTCATAAACGTGTACACCTCATTCTACGCCCCCGGAAACATAACAAACATCACACTATACCTGCACTACATAAACAACTACACAACATACGTCACCATAGGAAACACAACAGTGTACGAATACGGAGGAGAATACATAGACAAAAACGTGGTAATAGACAACATGACAGGAATAAACTTCTCACAACTAAGCCAAAAAACAATACCTTTAAGGATTGGAACCAAAAACCTTACAATACTACCAGGGGAAGGGGGAATATCCGACGTAGTCCTGATAACAGACAGAACAGGCAGCATGAGCAGCTGCGACGTAGACACAACAAACTGCACCAAGCCTGACTGCAACTGGGGACAGTCAGGATGCCAGAACACAAGAAAAGACATCGCGGTCGAAGCAGACAAGGTGTTCATAGACGAGGTTATGACAACAAAAGGAAACAGACTAGGCCTTGTAGGTTACGGGGAGAGGGCAAGCCCGGTATGCGACGTGAAATACTTCACAGAAGACAACGCATCAGCAAAAAGCAGGATAGACGACTACAACTACAACAACATATGGCAGGACTGCGGATGGACATGCATATCATGCGGCGTGGAACACGCAACAACACTACTCATGGAAAGCCAATACGTGTACGGCCTCAACATGACACAGGTGACAAACACAACAGAATACCATGTAGGTGATGACGGGCCGGTATCAGTAACAGAAACACTCGACGTCCCAGACGTGGACAAAAACACATACGTAAAGGGAAGGCTGACAATATTCTCAAGAAACGTCGACGTAAACTTCGGCTATTACGACTGCATATACTTCAACAACAAAATCATAGGACAGATATGCCAGTCAAACGAAGTAGGAGTGTACGGGTGGCACACGTGCATGTATGACCTTCCAGTAGACCTGATAAACAACGGAACAAACACAGTCAAGATAACAGGAGGAGACGTAAACGGATGCGAACAGACAGGAAACCAGGACGACTGGGACTTCAAGGACGTTACAATAGAGGTGTGGTTCTCAAACGCATCAACAATATCACAGTCAGCAACAATAGACGGTTATGTACAAGCAGGATTCTACACTAGGTACGTAAATGACAACACAATAAACATATCAGAACTGGATGCAGACAAACCCAACCCAGTAGACTTCTCAAGCGGATATGACCCTGGAAGCACATTCGGGCCAACAGGATCAGACGACGGATGGGACTCGGCATCAGGAACATACAACTACACAAGCAGCATGACATTCAACGGAGTAGTTAACGGAAGGCTAGAGATGTACGCATCCCAGAATGCACAGAGATCAGGGGCCTACGGGATAGGAGTGTACATAACAAATGATGCCTACCAAAACATCACATCAGGAAAAAAAGCAGAGGTATCACTAGAATACGAATGGTATGGAAACCCATCCAACCCATTCGAAAGTACCGATGAGGCATGGATAAAGGGAAGGTGGTACAGCCCAACCACAGGATACCACTGGCTCGGAAGCCAAAAGGACACGGGAGACTCAGGAGCTGATGTGGAATACGAGATAGACGTGGTAAACAACCCAGACACAGAGATGAACAAGACATTCGTACAAGACATAACATCATGGATAGAAGGACCTGGATGGTACTACCTTGATGTCGGAGGAAAGATAAGAACAGACCAAAACCTAGAATGGGGATACTTCAGATTCGACAACATAGCAGTAAGATTCTACAACGAAACTATACCAAAAATAAACCTGCAGATAGACGACAACATAAGGACAGCCAACCTCAAGTTCGAGACAATGGACGTCGAACCGAACGTGTATGAATGCATATACCTAAATGATTATTATCTCGCAAGGGTGGACCACCAGAGATGGCTGACAGCAAACCAGTGGCAGAACGTAAGCATCGAAGTGCCTGTCGCATGGCTCAACAACGGAGAGAACAAACTGATGTTCACAGGGGGGACAAGCGCAGGATGCAACAGGACAGGAGCACAGAAGACCTGGATAGTGAGGAACCTGAACCTAAGCACGATATCAGTAAACGAGAACTATGAATACGGAAGGGTAAAGTCGATGCTGATAATGACTGACGGGGCGGCAAACACGAGGATAGGGGATTGCCACAACTACGGAGGATGGGGCTGCTCAACAGTAAGCGGATGGGAAGACCCATCTGACGAAACAGTAAGAAAGGCATGCGAAGCACATGAGAAATACAACATAACAATATACACAATAGCATTCGGAGATGCTGGAACAGAAGCAATAGACACACTCAACAGGTCAGCATGCTGTGACGACTGCTCACATTTTTATTCGAGCAACAACGCAGAGGAGATACTTGCAATCTACAAAAACATAGCAAACCAGATGATAATAATAGGATTCGCACAACAAGGATTGAACATAACAGGAAACTTAACAGAAAGCATACTATACCCAGACTCTTACATAGAGGTAAAGTACAACCCGACAACAACACTGCAATACGGCAACATACCAATACCGCTGGAAAGCAACGCCTTCGGAAACAACCTCAGCGATGGAAACTTCGAGATAGCACAGAGCGTCAATGTATTAGACGTGAAGGTAACATCATACTCAGCAGACTCATGGACAGACTACCTCAGCATAAACAACCAGACACAAATATACAACCTGTCATATTACGGCGACGATTACACACTACTCGGAGACCCATACGTAGTCCAGATACCAATAGAGAACGTCCCAAAAGGAAACAACACAGTAAGAATAAGCACAGGGCTAAGCCCATCAAACTACACAGGAGGATCACCAGACAGCAAGGTTCTGTACAAGGTAGGAGTGGACCTATCACTGAACTACTCAGACATATACGGAAAGGCAGCGGGATGCAATTGGTACGTCGAATTCGAGGACGGAAGCAACGCAACACTACAGATACCTGCAAACTATACAGGGAACAACTCATGCACATACTATTACAACGGAACAATATACGAACCCGGAAGCGCACAGCAGGACTCAATCAACAGCGCAGTAGACCAGCTGTTCAGGCAGCTGGACTTCGACCAGGACGGATTACTAGACGTCAACCTAGACAAGATGGACCTGCAACTAGACATAATAGCACTTCCAGGAGTGCCATACCTGTGGGGACCGACGATAGCAGAGGTGAGAACATGGCAATAAGAAAAAAAGGGATGTTCTACTCACTCATAGCAATAACATTCATACTCATACTACTCTTCTTCGTGAGGGTAAAGACAGAATCAAGGATAAGCGACAGGATAGACCTGACAAGGACAAGGATAGACACAATAAACCAGTACGTCGACGGTGTGGAAGAGGACATGCAGCGTGCACTCTACACAGGAGGATTCAGGAGCATGCTAGCATTCAACCAACACCTATCAAGCTCAAACGGAACATTCATACCAGACGTGCAAGAGGCATTCCAAGAGGCCATATTCAACGGAACAGTCAACGGAACAACATCAGTGCTAGTAAGCGGATCAACTATATACGACTGGACAACAAACGTAAGGGAGAAGGGAAACAACCTCAACATAGAACTAAACATCACAGAACCGGAACTCGCAGTCTACCAAACAGACCCGTGGCACGTCAAGCTAGACCTCAACATAACAATAATAGCAGAAGACGTGAAGGGATTGGCATCATGGACAAGGAGATCAAACATAGTATCAACAATAGACATAAACGGATTTGAAGACCCGCTGTACATAGTAAAGACCTACGGAAGATACACAAACGTAGTCAACAAAACCACGTACGAGGGAAACTACACATATGAGGTGAGCCCAGGGGTGTGGAACGTGGACAACCTAAAAGACCAAGTCAAGAACATGTACTATGCGGAAAACACAGACGCACCGAGCTTCCTGATGAGATTCGAGGGGAGCCTTGCAGGGTCACAATACGGAATAGAGAGCATGATAAACCTCGAGAAGTTCAGCTCACAAGGAATCCCCGTATACGAGTACAGCGGTGTAGACCATGAATACTGGTCGGAAACAACCGGAAGAACAGTGTCAGGGATGCAGAGCTGGTTCAGGATAGACACCGAACACGAGGCGAAATACCAGACCTCAAGTATATAACAACTTATGAGTGATTAAAAATATATAGTTAAATTTATAAATGACATAATAATAATTCTATTTGATAATCCCAATTAAAAAAAAGGAGGCGATATAAAGTGAAAAGAGGACAAGCAGCCATGGAATTTTTAATGACCTATGGTTGGGCTATTCTTGTAGTTCTAGTCGCAATTGGAGCACTAGCATACTTTGGTGTATTGAACCCAAGCAGGTTCCTACCCAGCAGCTGTACCATCGCACCAGGAATCGGATGCGATGAGCATAAGGTTACTGCATCAGATGACAGCGTTCAATTGTTATTGAGAAACGGCATGGGAGAAAGCCTGACAGGAGTAACTGTTTCTATATCAGGATGCACAAACTCCGCAGAAGCTGACGGTGACGACTGGGTTGACGGAGACGTCCTTGGTGGTACAGACGGAATAACACTAACATCCTGCTCAGGTGTTGGAGCTGCAGCAAGCAGATTCAAGGCAGACATAAGCGTAACGTACACCTCATCAGGTGGACTTAACCACACCAAAACAGGAACTGTAACAACAAAGGTAGAATAAACCTATTATTTCTTTCTTTTATTTTTTATATTTCACAAACCTTATCCTGAACCTTCAATCCTTTTGTAGTTATGTCCATACAGAACGTCTTCTCAGGATGCTTCGTCCCACGCATCTTAAGGATCTCAATAGCCCTAACCCTAGTACCCTTCTTCCTGAAATGATAAAGGAGGATTATGCTGTCAACCTCAAACTCCAACGCAGCAGTAATGGTTGAACCGTCAGGCTCCTCATCCTGTGAGGTAAGAACAGCGGTGCAACCCCAGTTGTTTATCAACTCAAACAAAGCCAGGGAAGACTCCTTCTGCGTCAACTCATCCTTGTAAAGAAGCGTGAAAGAAGTTATAGAATCAATAACCATACGCTTGATCTTCATGTCAGAGACAAGGGTGTCAATGGTACCGCCACCCTCAATCAGAACCTTCTTGACCTGCTCAGGGGTGTACTCGAGAAAAGCAAACTTACCCTCTTTCTCATACTTCTCCAGGTCCCAGCCGAAACCGATCATGTCCTCATAAAGCTTGTCCTTCCTCTCCTCAAAAGTAACATAGACACCCGGCTCACCCCTAACCAAGCCCTCCATGAGAAACTGGATCGCAAAGATGGTCTTACCAGAACCAGGGCCTCCGGCAACAAGATTAACGCTGCCCTCCTTAAAACCGCCCTGAACCAGGTCATCAAAACCTATCACTCCAGTAGGAATCCTCTTTATACCTGGCGTCATTTTCTAGCCCTTGTAAAATCCTGCTCAATCAACGAGAAGGGAAGCTCCTTCGGCATAACCTTAATACCACCCCTACCAATCGTGAAGGGGAATATGTCAATGGCGTGCTCCTGACCACGCATCTTAACAACATGAAGAATCCTCTCAAAAGAAGAACCCTTCCTAATCTTAGACAGCACAATCATGCCATCAAAGAGATAATCCTCAGGCTTGTAGAGGAATGCATCAATATCAGTGATATCCCTCTCAGACGTTACCAAGACAGTAATACCAGCCTCCTTCATCTGCTTCAGGAAACTTATGATACCCTTCCTGAACTCAGGACCCTTCGAATAAACAAACTCAAACAACGTCAAAGAATCAAGAACAACACGCTGAATCTTCTTCTTCTTAATAAGCGCCAATGGAGCCTCAAGCGAAAGCATCTTACCGCTAGTAACAGACTGCTCAAGGATGGTTATCAAACCATTATTCTCATAATCGTCCATATCCCACCCAATATCGGTGAAACTGGCCTTCAACGCATCAATAGTCTGCTCGGAAGTTATGTACAACCCTGGAATGTTCTTCTTAGCACCGCCGAAAATAAACTGAAACGCAAAAATACTCTTGCCCGTACCAGGACCTCCTGTTATTAGAATCGATGAAGCAGGAAGAACACCTCCCCTAAGAACATCATCCATACCAGGAATATCAAAGGCAACTTTCTGAACCATTAAACACCACCTCTTTAACAACAAATAAAAAACACTAATATAAAAACTTTACCTTAAACAAATTCACCAAAAAACTTATATAGTAAAGAACAATGTTTTACAGTAATGGGAAAAATAGAGGATGATTTTGATAAAGGGGTGAAAGATTTAAAGGAATACATAGCATTGGCCACCGTCGATGCAAAGAGCTACAACAAGACAAACCTACTTCTCGTAAAACACCTTACCAATCACGAAAAAGTCCCCGGAGTATACGTAACACTCAACAAGCCCTTCGAGACCATGAAAAAAGAATTCGAGAGGGTGGGAGTAGACACAAAACTAATAATATTCATAGATGCGGTAACCAAAACATCAGGAGGCAAGACAGAAAAAACAAAAAACTGCCTCTTCATAGGAAATCCCGAAAACCTAACAGACATATCAATGGCAATGGACCAGGCAGTGAGGGCCTTGCCTGGAAAAGAGAGATTCCTATTCTTCGATTCCTTAAGCACTTTGCTCATGTACAACAGGGTTGAGACAGTGGCAAAATTCGTACACTTCCTCGCAGGAAAGATGAGGGTGTGGAAGGTCAAGGGGATAATAATATCACTTGAGAAAACAGACAAAGACCTCATAGAACAGCTGTCCCAATTCTGCGATGTAGTAATAGACCTGTCAGGTGATAAAAAATGAACGGCGGAATGAAATACCTATTTGGGGTAGTAGCAGTACTCCTCGGAATAATAACAATAATGTGGCTTGTGAAACAAGCAGACTTGATAGCAGGACTCATATCACTAACATTCGGGATAATGGCAATAATATGGTCCTACAGGGCAAGAAAGGCACTGTCACCGGGATCATCGCTTAAAGAATACTCCCTGTACTTCATAGTGTGCCTCATATTCGTAGTAGCATTCTCAATAGCGCTGACAGCAGAAAGGTTCTTCGTAAGGACAGCAGCAGGAACATTCCTCGTATACCTTGAGTACACACTGCTAACCATGGCATATCTCACATTCGTGGCAGCAGCATACAAGATATGGTCCATAGGGAAGGAATTCGGATTCCAGGCAGAGTCAGCGGAGATAAAAAAGGTAATCAAGAAAAAGAAAAAAAGATGAAAAAAACACTTTTCCTCTTACTACTAATTCTAATACCAGCGACATACGCCCTGACAGAGACAAAAGACAAGCTCAACCTAAACTCCACGGCAACAGTATGGGGCAAAACCATAAAGATACTCGACGCAACAAGCGAAGGCGCGGTAAAGTACGAGGTCGACGGAAAGAAAGACATGATAATATTCGGGGAGCTCACAAAAGAAACCAACGGGATGAAGGTGAACTTCCTCAACTTCACATACATAGACGAGACATACGTCGTAATATCAGTAGAGCTTACCGTTAACGCCCAGTGCGGGGACGGACTATGCGACAAAAACATGACAGAAAGCAACGACACATGCTGCACTGACTGCGGATGCACAACAGGGGAATGCACGGGAAACATATGCGGCATAGCGCAATGCCATGCGGATGAGGATTGCGACGACAAGAACAACTGCACCATAGACAGATGCAACTCTGAAAAGGAATGCTACACAACACCAACTGTCATATGCAACAACGGAGACGGATGCTGCCCGTCAGAATGCGGGTGGGAGAACGACACGGACTGCGAAAAGGAACCCGAGATAATACCGATGTGCGTGAACGACACAGACTGCACGGACGATGACGGATGCACAACAGACAAGTGTGAGGGGAATCCTGCAAATTGCACCCACACAAAAACAGAGGGATGCAGCCTGAACAGAAAATGCTACAACATGACAGAAAGAGCGGACGACTACTACTGCACCAAGGAAGGGATGGAAAAACAGAAAGAGAACAAGGAACCCTGCACAGAAAACTACGAATGCAAGGAAAACATATGCACAAAAAACCAGTGCGGAAAGGAGTCAAAAAGAGGGCTTTACATAGGGATAATGGTAGCAATACTCACGTTCGTAGCACTGATGTTCACAGGATACACCATATTCGTCAAGAAAGAACTCAAAAAAGAAGAGGGACAAGATTTAAAACCAGAGGACAATTCTGAAACAACATGAAACTCGAAGAAGAGATCAAGAGCATGCCTGAAAAATTCGTAGCACTCATAATAGTCCCATCAAACAAGTTCCAGGAGACAAGCATGCAGATACTGAACATAATGATGGAAAAGTACAAGGGAGGGGGATACGTAACTGTGAACAGGCCATACCAGAGCATGGTCAAGATGCTTAGAACAGGAAACATAAACGAGAGGAACATATTCTTCGTAGACTGCATAACAGAATACCTCAGGGAGAACGAGATGGTGGTAAGGAACTGCAGTTTTGTGGATTCACCGGCAAACCTGACAGACATAGGGATAGCCCTGGACCCGATAATAAAGGACAAGAAACACAACTTCATAATGGTAGACTCAATCGACCTGCTGAGCGTGTACAACTCACCAGAATTAGTGATAAAGTTCGCACACTTCATAACAGGAAAATTAAGGCTGCACGACACATCAGGAATATTCCTGGCATCAAAGGAGAAATCCGACGAAAAACTAATCAACGAGATGGCACAGTTCTGCGACAGGGTAATAACACTAGACTAACCTTATAGACTTTACCCACTTCTTGACATTCTCATCCTTAACCAAGCTTGAAGAAAAGGATTTAGCATCACGCAGCTTCCTAGGAATCTTGGCACACAACCTTCCCCTGCTCTCAAAAACCTCATACTTCCTGTTCTTCTCAACAAACCTCTTTGAATGATCCGGCTGGGAAGCCCTCGGGCCGCAATGAATCTTAAACGGGGGCAGCAAATCAGGATTAACAATGAAGCAGAAAAAAGCAGACCCATCCCAGTTCCACAAAGAATCATGAACGGTGAAACCCTCCTTAACCAAAGCACCCCTGATATAGTTAAAGGCCTTCAGCAGCTTGGCACCGACAACATCATCCTTACCCCTGACAGGAACAACCTCAAACACGACCAAAGCCCTGCCCTTAGCCTTAGCCTTCAGATCATCGATGCTGAACTCCTTCCTGACGAAGAAATCCTCTGAGGGGCTCTTCAAAAAAGCCCTAGCAGACTCTATCAACTTGTAATACTTCTCCCTGCCCAACGCAGCAGCAGCATTCCTGTCAGGCTGAACAGGATCGATAAGAATCAACGGAGACAACGTCTTGGCCTTGTTCAGCGGAACACCATGCTCCATAACATCAACATACTCCTCAGGACGCCACTTCGAAACAGCCCTGATGAAATTCATAAAAGAACCGTAATTGATAACAAGAATCTCAATAACATAACCTGAAAAACCCCTAATGTAGGATTCTGCACCGTAACACGACTGCGCACGGCAGAAAGCCTTGGCAAGCCTGATGTCATCAGCAAGTTGAGGGTATTTCCTAACCCACAAGGTGTGCAACGGGCTTATGTCAGTAATGTTAACAGCCTCAGAAGATTTTTTGATATCAAGAATCGGGACGATCTCAAAGGTAAAACCACTCTTCCTAATCTGGAAATAATCACGGGAGCCGTGAAGCGTCGAAACCTTAGTAAATTTCTTCTTCAACTCCTTGCCCAGTATGGAAGAAATATCCTTATCCCTGTACTTCTTAAGGTCAAACTTAACATAGATGTCAACGTCATGGGTGCCCTTCATCCAGGTGCCCTTAGCACCGGAACCACCGAGAATAACCTTGGCATCCCTAACCTTTATTTTGGACATTACCTCATCAGCAGACCTCCTGACAGCAAGCTCCTCATCCTTACTGGGTTTAATCCTCCCAAGAACTTTACCCAAAACAGCATCCATAAGTGAATAAGAATAAAAGGTTAATATAAAGTTTTTGGTAAACAGAAAATTTTAATAATACATCAAACTCTAATAAAACATATGAGGTGGTCATTAGTTCTGAGTTTCTTGTGCATAGCCATCATCATAAGCGGCTGCGCAAACTACGACACAGGCAACAACCTTGAAGGACAGGAAGATGTACCATTAGAGACAGAGCCGACAACACCAGACGTGGAAGAAAAAACAGAGGCAGTAAAATACGAGCCAGAACTGGCATTCTACACTTTCACAGACCCTAATGAGAAGGCGTTCACAGTAGAGATACCAAAGGGATGGCAGGTAACACAGGGGTCAGGACTGGTTAGACCGTACATAGACGCGGGAATATTCCTAGAATCAACATCACAACAAAACCAGGGGGTATACTACTCAAGCCCATACGGTTACATATATGTAACACCAAACGCAGTGCTGGAAATGGCAGGATTCAAAGAAGGATCACAATACGACCCCTCCGGAACACTAGCAAAACCCATGATAGTGCTCAAATACATGGAAGCAAAAGACTTCATCTATGAAATACTGAGAGATCTTAGAATAAACGCAGAGGTAAAAGAAATAGTGGAAAGACCAGACCTGCTCTACAACAACCCAAGCCCACTCATAACAAAACAATCAGCCATAGAAATAACATTCACAGACAAGACAACACAACTAAAACACAAGGGAATACTATACATATACCTCGTTGAGGTGCAGGGAACAGGGGTGTGGGCTGCAAGCTACTTCGACTATTATGCACCAGAAGACAAGTTCGAAGAAACAGAACTATTAGTATTGAAGATGAAGGAATCATTCAAGGTAGACGCACAATGGGCAATGAAAGAATCACAGGCAATAGCAAAGAGATCACAGATAATGGCACAATCACAAGAACAGGTATCAGGAACAATATCATCATCATTCGAATACAAAAGCAAATCAATGGATGACACACTAGACAAATGGAGCAACACGATGCTGCAAACAGAAGACGTCTACAACCCTGACACAGGAGACCACTATGTCGTGGACAGCGGATCAAAATACTACTGGATAGACAACAGGAACAACATATACGGAACTGATGTCGACCAACCACCATCCTACCAGGAAGACTACAAAAAGATGGACTGCCCGGAATGCATATAATTCTTCAGAAAAAGTAATAAACAAGAACATCGACAGGAATCACATGAATGTGCCCAACACGATAACAAGCATAAGAATATTACTAGTGCCAATCTTCTTATACGAGCTGTGGCAGAAAAACATCATAATATCAGTAATACTATTCTCAGCAATAATGATAGGAGATGTACTAGACGGCTACGTAGCAAGAAAGCTGAAACAGACCACAAAACTCGGGACGGTACTTGACAGCCTCGCAGACAGGATAGTCATGGTACCAACATTCATAATCCTGATAATGAGATACAACCTAGACCCCAGACTGGGAATGATGCTGCTGACAAGGGACTTCGTCTACCTGATAGGCGTGCTCATAATAATGATATTCATAAAGGAAAGAAAGAGATTCATAGACCAGCCATTAAGGATTGGAAAAGTCACAACCCTAATGCTGACGGCAACAGCACTCGCAATAATAATAAACTTCTACCCATTATTCTTCGTGCAGGCAACGATAATACTAAGCATGACAGCAGCACTGCTCTACATTATGAGGGCTGTCAAGAACTACAAACAAATCAGGACTTCTTAATCTTCGCAACAAAAAAACCCTCTGTATCATTATCCTGCGGCCAAAGCCTCAAACACTTCTTTATCTCAGGATCATAGACATTCCCCTCAAACTCTAATATGCAAGGCGAAGACTTTATGTCAAGACTAATCTTCTGAAGCTTAGCATCATCATGATTCCTTATCAAACTATCAACAACACCCTCATCCTCCTCAGGCTCCAAGGTGCATGTCGAATAAACCAGGACACCGCCGGGCCTCAATATTTTGAAAGCCGTGTCAAGAAGCTGCTTCTGAATGCCTGCCATCTGCTTTATGAAATTAGGATTCCACCAGGAAACAGTTTTTGGTGATTTCCTTATCGTACCGATGCCAGAACAGGGGGCGTCAACAAGAATCCTGTCAAAATCAGTCTTAAACCACCTGCCCTCCATCAAGGTCATAACAACATTGGAAACACCACATCTCTGCAGGTTCATGCTCAAGGGCTTCAGCCTAGAAATAGCATTATCATTAGCAACAAGAATACCCTTATTATCCATCATCGCAGCAATCTGAGTAGACTTAGAACCCGGAGAGGCACACATGTCAAGAACACAATCATCCTTACCTGGATTGAGAACAACAGGAGGGATCATCGAAACAGCCTCCTGCAAATAGATGTAACCTAGAAAATGCTCATGCGTGTTGCCAATGGCCTTGCCCTCAACAAAAAAACCAACATCACACCAGGGAATGGGCTTCAGATCAAACCTAGCCTTCATCTCCCTGACAGAGGTCTTAATCGTGTTGACACGGATTGACTTCCTCAACGGCCTCTCAGAATACTCGATGAACTTCTCAATGTCAGTCAAACCTTTATACCTGTCCAAGAACCTCTGCTTCCATTCCATAAGGAAAAAACATAGAAAGAATATTTAAATAACTTTACATTAACATAAAAGCAATGCACTCAGAAGAACTCATGCAGTGGATGCGCAAGAAAGCACTCATTGACATAGCAAAAACACAGGTGCCAGGCCTGAAGAACGTTCTAACAAACTCACTCAACCTCAAAAAGGAAGGGGTTATGATAATAAGCGACTACGGCGAGGGATGGAAACAATGCGCACCCATACTAGCAACAGGATACTACATGGCAGCACAGAGCATGGGACTGGAAACAGCGATAGTGATGCAGGGAACAAAGACAAGAGAGCAGAACGCTGAAGAGCCAGTAAAACAGCTCATGGGGAAGCTGAAAAAGAACAACGCAATAATACTATCACTCTCAAACAGGCTAGGAAAACTGGGAGAAATAGGAACGTTCAGGGAATTAACAACAAAGGGAAAACACAAATACACAATGACAACAGGACTCATAGGACTGAAGACAGACCAGACATACATGCTCGCAGAAGCAATAAACATAAACTACAAGAAGATAAAAAAACTCGGGGAGAGGATAAAAAAAGAGCTTGACTGGGCAAGAGAGATAAGGATAGTAACCCTGATGGGAACAAACCTCAAGATAGACGTCACAGGACACGAGGCGATGGCAAATACAGGTTACATAGAAGAGGGAGGAGGGAACATACCAGCAGGAGAGGCATACATAGCACCCATAAGGACAAGAGTCGACGGAACTTTAGTAATAGACGGAAGCTCAAGACACAAGAGAGGAACCATGCTAATACAAAAACCCATAAAGATGACAATAAAACAGGGGATGATAACAAACATCGAAGGTGGGACAGAAGCAAAAATACTGAGAGATTCCCTAGACTGGATAAAAAACAAGGTGAAAATGCCGAGCAACGCAACCATGATAGGGGAGATAGGGATAGGGATAAACCCGCACGCAAAGATAATAGGATCGACAATAGTAGACGAGAAGGCATACGGGACAGCACACATAGGGATAGGAGGGAACTACTGGTTTGGAGGACACGTGTTTTCTTCTTTGCATTTAGACCAGGTGTTCAGAAACCCGATAATAACCATCGACGGAAAAGAACTTAAGATGCCGCTGAAATCAGAACTTGAATAATCAATCTTCAGGCTTACCCCTTTCCAGAACCTCATAACCCAAAGCTTCAATGCCTGCAAGATTCTTCTTCTTGACATTAAGGCCTACATACTGAACCTTCTGGCAAAGGTCTCCGGTGGTACCGTTAGGATTAAAAGAAGAAAGGAAAATCTCAGAGTCCTTATCACCCAACAAGATGGGAGTGTTTTTCAAGAAAGACTCCCTTGTGTCCTTGACAACAGTCTTGCCCTTCACAATCTCCTTATACTTGCCTTCGGGCCTCCAGACATAACCAACAAAATGACTCTGCTGCAGATAAACCTTCACGTGGTCACCTGGCTTGACATCAGCAAGTATAAGCTCGAGAGGCCTGACATCATCCCTGCCCACGTAGAAAGTACCTGATTTGAAACCAAGGCCGAAACCCGTAGCAATCTTGTGAAAATCACCCTTCACATCCCTAAAATTACGGGAATCAAAACCAACGATTATGCTGTGAGGAACACCGGCAAAGCACATCTCATCAGAAAAAAGAACATCATAGCCCATAGCAGTAAGCGAACCAAGTATCTCTATGCGAGCCTTGGGAAGCTTCTTATTTTTGGCATCGTAAGTGTCAAGATTAAAGGTCTGGTATATCTTTCCCATGCGAATTAGGACCATGCAGAGTTTTTAAAGCATTGTGGTTCTGCAAATTATGTTTTAAAAAATACTAACCGGTTAACCCTTAAAATTCTTCACATACCACCTGAAAACTATCGGAAAATCAGGCTTGAACTTACCCTTATCCTTTATCATTTCCTTTATTGTTTTGATATCATACCAACCTATCCCAGAAACACCATCCCTATCATAATCCTGAATGCCACCATCATACACAAGCCTGTATATCTGCAAAAACTGATGCACACCATCCTTCTTCGGAGTGAGTTTACCAAGAAAGACAGGCTTAACACCCTCGATGCCAAGCTCCTCCTTCAAGCCCCTAACAGCACCATCATCATAACCCTCCCCGGAAAACAAATGCTCACCTGCAGAAAAATCATAACGACCTGGAAATGCACTCCTGTTCATGGACCTCTTCGGAAGGAGAAGCTGACCCCTGCTGTTGAAGACAAAAATATCAACAGAACGGATGTTAGCATCCATACCCTTCCTCTTAAGATTCTCCCGAGTATCCTGGCCTATAACGTTGTCATCATCATCCACTATGTCAAGAATCTCTTCTTCCATGAAAAAAACCATAAAAAAGAGGTTTAAAACCTTTTCTGAACATTAAAAAAAATAAAAAAAGGGGAAATCCCCAAGCTCATCACGGAACGATCCTAGTCGTTATGTTGTAGTTACCTGGCATCACTGCCTCGTCGAACGCGTAACAGACCAACAAGTCCTTCGAGCCATCCGACGGAATAGTTATGCTCGTCACAGGATCACCGACCAGCGTCGTGAAGTGCTGATCAACTGGCGTGCTGCAATCAAGGTAGACAATCAAATCCATCTCGAAAAGGTACTCTGCCCTGTCAAAAGCAATCATAGGCAGAGAGTTGCCTCCTGTCAGATCAGCTGTAGGCACAACCCATATCTTGGCCCCGTGGCAATTGGTATAGTTATCAATCCCGTTGTGGAAAGCACAGAAATCCGGAACCTTGGCTATGTTCTCATCAGGCAAAGACGGAAGGTTCATCTCAAGGTTTACATTGTCAGCGCCTGAAAAGCTCCCATCACCCAAAGTGGTGAACGTATCAATCACAGCACCCGGATGGTTTCCAGCCCAGGGATCAGCGTAGTAGATTATCGCATACTGCGTAGTTGCTGACAGCCCTGTAACGTTTATCGCGTAGTCAAACGAAGGGTTAACCGTGTCAAAAGTCAACACACCACCTATGTTGTCGTTGATTACATGGAAGCCCGCATCCTTGTTCTCCAACACAAGAGTTGTCGAGGGTCCAAGCTGGTAGTAGCTAGTCGTAACACCAGCGCAGTCTGTCGTGTAATTAAAGTGGCATTCGTTCACCAGGCTGACATTCCCCTCAACAGACATCTTGTTCTCCAGCACGTGCTTGAAACAAAACGTCTCACCGCCCGGAGCAGTCTCCACAATCGAGTCTGTTATGCTCGAAGAACCAGGCAGTGCCTGGGCGTCAAGCAGGATCGACTGCTGCACTGTTACGTTAGTCTCTATCACCCCATAATACGTCAGCAAAGCAGCGCTACCAAGCCCTCCTGCAATTATCACAGCAAGGAGCCATACAGGCACAGCCTTACCGAACAGCCTAACAGCCCATCTCCTCGAGCCATCACCTTTACTTTCTTTCTTCATATTATTACCTCCTTATTTTTACAAAAAGATATTGGGAAAAACCCAAAGAACATGAAACAGAAACAACAGAGTTTAGACTATAGCCTATACAAAGGATTATTTTTTTAATATCAAATCCCCCCTAACTTGATTCTGATATGAAAATCGAATATTTAAAGTTTTCAGAAATTACACGAACTAAATAAGTGAAATACAGGCAAAAACCAAAATAACTAATGAAACCCGATAAAATATTTATACCAAATTCCGTAATGGAATCACATGGCATTATGGCACGTAAAGAAAAAATGGATGCTACTACTTTTGATATTCCTGGCACTCGTCGTATGCGCCTCACTGCTACTGCGCCTGCTCTACGGAATAGGATTCGAGGTATTGGGACTGGTAAAGCCGGTAACAATCTTCCAGTACTCAGGATTCCTGCTCTTCGCAGTCGGAATAAACTACTACAGGAACATCTTTGTAAAGATGCCCAAAGAATTTCTAGACCTGCTCATAATCATAGCATTCTTCTGCGTGATGGCAACAGGATTCGAGGTCATATGGAGCTTCTTCTTCTGGTTCTCAACCTTCATCAACACCCACACAACAAGCACAGTGGTTCTTGATGCGTTAACTTATGTTCCTGCCAACACCTCACTCTACACGGACTTCAGCCTGAACTTCAGCGCAAAGAAGAACTTCCTCCTACTGATGATATCCGTTTATTCTGTCTATTTCCTGTACCTGATAAGAACAGAAAAAATGCATAGAATTATTTAACCTCACAAGAGACCATACTTCGGCAAGTTTGCAGGGTGGTAGTTATAAGTTATAATCTCTGAAGGGTCCTGGGTAACATCCCTAAACTCCAAACCCTCCTCCTTAGCAAACTCAGAAGCCTTCTCCCTTATCATACCATAAGCAAAATCATCAGCCCTGCCAACACCATACATAAAACCAACAGGACAGCCCTGATCCTTAAGCATGACAGAATACCACAAATCCCTAACATCAAACCTCTTCACCTTCTTAACAACAGCAGTCATCATCCCACAGAACTTATCGTCCTGAAGAACATACTCCAAAGGCAGGCTGCGCTCAGGATGAAATATCTTCCTAAGAAAAACAACATTGGACAAATCCTCAGACTTCTCCTTACGAAACAACCCCAGCAATCCCATAACAAAAAAATCACCTCCAAAGTTTTTAAGGATTTGTGAGATAAAGGATATAACCCTCCATTAGCAAGTTTTATAAAGGGGTAATAACTCAAAAATAAGTAAGTTGTGTTCTAAACAATAGCTTTAAGACACGAGGTTAAAAATGAAAGGAACAATAAAATTTTTCAATACAATGAAAGGATTTGGCTTTATAGCCGGAGAAGACGGAAAAGAATATTTCGTCCATAAGTCAGGCGTAGACGAAGGCGTGACCCTGAACGAAAACGACTCAGTCGAATTCGATGTAGAACAAGGGGACAAAGGCCCAAAAGCAGTTCACGTAAAGAAAGCATAAAAGAAACATTAGGAATAAAGCAGTACTATTTGATTTCTACATGAGAACTTTAAATATGTCGCTGAACTAATTAGCAAGAGCCTTAAAGAAAAAGATATATACTAAGCAGAATCTTGAACAGTATGGAAATACAC
>JAZDEN010000035.1:0-5568 GCA_043808805.1 archaeon
TCTGATTTTTTCAATACTTTTATGGTGGGTGTAAGACTTAATAAAAATGGGTAAAGATTTTATTGGGGTAATAATAGAAGAGAGTCTTGAGAATACGTCTGTTCTTAAGAAAGTCCAAATTATCAAGACTAAAGTTGAAAAAGTTACCCCTCAACATAAGACTCCCTGGTTAAAGAAGTGGACTTTGCACACTGTAAAAATTCTTGGGGAAGAAGCAGGGGAAATTGCAAAGATTATAAGCAAATCCTTGGATTCCCATGATTCATGGTATGCAGATTTTAAGAATGATACCCATCATTACATAATATTCCGTGATAAGGTATTTTATATTGATAGAACAAGTAAAAAGCAGTATGATGAAGCTAAGAATTATGGGCTTTCTTTAGGCATACCCGAGTATCAGGTGGATTTTCATCCAGATATTGGGGAATGGAAACGGTAAAATATAATCGATTTTTAGTATTTTGCTGGGAATAAAAGCCTTATAGATTAGGATCTTTCAAAACTTTGTTTAACTCTTCTTCAGGAAGGAGAGCTAATTCAAGTCCCTCTACACTCCAGCCATCAGGTGCGGCATTCCTAGAAAAAACATCTTTTGGTTCAACTTTTTTTCCTGTTGCTGCATTAAACAATTGTCTTCCAGTTCCAATTACATAGAGTTTTTCATTACCAGAAGGCCCTCCATAATTGTAAACTCTGATTGCTCTTCCTGGAATAGAAAGCCTTTTGTCTTCCAGTACTTCTTTGAATCCTTTAGACCCTCTATAAAAAGCTGGGGTATCATCCATCTAAATTAAAATTAATTCTGTATTTTTAAGATTATCTATTTTGGTTTAACACCCACTCAATAGTAAATTATGGGACAGAAATGCGCTATATTTATAAATTTTTAATCAACCCTTAATTCTATGATTATTGGTGATTTGCACATACACAGCAAGTATTCGAGGGCTTGCAGCACCAGTCTTGACATCCCGAATCTTGAGAAGTATGCAAGGATAAAGGGGGTGAATCTTCTTGGGACTGGTGATTTTACCCATCCAAAGTGGATCAATGATCTTAAGTCAAACCTTACTGAGCAGGGCAATGGCATTCTGAAGACTAAGTCTGGTTTTGATTTTGTTCTGCAGACTGAGATTTCACTGATTTATTCTCAGGGCGGCAAGGGAAGGCGTGTGCATATGATTATTCTCGCCCCAAGTTTTGATGTTGTCTCCCAGATTACTGAGGCATTGGGAAAGAGAGGCAGGCTTGATTATGATGGCAGGCCTATATTCAAAATTCCGTCTCCGGAGCTCATCGAGATGATGATGTCTATCTCAAAGGATATTGAGCTTGTTCCTGCTCACGCCTGGACTCCTTGGTTTTCCCTTTTCGGTTCCAACTCGGGTTTTGATTCTTTGAAGGATTGTTTCCTGGACAAGGTTAATCATGTTCATGCTATCGAGACTGGTCTGAGTTCTGATCCTCCCATGAACTGGAGATTGTCTCAGCTTGATAATCTTTCCATACTGAGTTTTTCTGATTCGCACAGCTTCTGGCCCTGGCGTCTTGGAAGGGAAGCCACTATTTTTGATTTTGACCTGTCTTACAAGAATTTGATAAAGGCGATTCGAACCAGAGAAGGCCTAGACTCTACTGTGGAGGTTGACCCTAATTTTGGAAAGTACCATCTTACTGGCCACAGGGCTTGCAACATCAAGCTCACTCCTAAGGAATCTTTGAAGTTGAACAACATCTGTCCTAAGTGCGGAAGGCCTTTGACTGTTGGTGTTCTGCAGAGGGTTGAGGCTCTTGCTGACCGTCCTGACGGTTTCAAGCCTAAGGATGCGAAGCCGTTCCATTCGATTATTCCCGTGTCTGAGATTCTTGCTTCATTGCTTGACAAGGCTGTTTCAACCAAGGCTGTCTGGCAGGAATACAATAAGCTGATTGATAATTTCAAGTCTGAGTTTAATGTCCTGCTTTTCACTCCGAGAGAGGATTTGGAGAAGGTTGTAGGTGAGAAGATTGCTGATGCCATTATCAGGAACAGGAACCATGAGATTGAGATCTCTCCGGGTTATGATGGTGTTTACGGTGAGCCTGTTTTTAACGGGAAGGTTGAAGTGAAAAAGAAGCAGAAAAGTCTTTCTGATTTCTAACCTATGTAATTTGTGTCTGGTCTCTTTCCTGATTTTTTTTGCTGTTGTTTTTGTTGTTCTGTCTTTGCCTTTATCTCCTTGTCAACATCCCTGATATCTTTGTGCAAAGGTTCCAGGTTGAGTCCTAGCTCGAGTTTCTTGTTGAGTGCGTTCAGTATCGCTCCCGCCCCTTTTATTCCTAAGTATGTCGGGTGTCCGAATGTCTCTGCGAGTATCGCCACCGATGGTATGTCCCTGTATTTTGCCAGTCCCACCAATAATCCTGACACTCCCATTATTGGTCCTACAACTCCGTATATGTTGCAGTTGATGGTTTGTGACTTGTATTTTTCTATTATCTTTTTTGTGTTTCCCGTGCAGTACACTTGTGGGTTTTCTGGGACTTTTTGCAGTCCTATCCCTCCGAGTGTTACTACCTCTTTGACTTTTAGGTCTTGCATTATGTCAAGTATTCTGTTGCAGAATTCGTAGCATGATACTTCGTCTATCGGCTGCACGTCTCCTGCTAGGAATAGGAAGTCCTGGTTTTTTATTCTTTTGTGGAATATCCTTATGGTTGGTAGGTCGACTAGGTTTTGTTCGTTTACGAAAACGGCGTGTGGGAATCCGTCTGAGTGTATTTCGTATATCTGTTTTGGCTTCAGGTTGTCCACTATGAAGTCCATCGCTATCTTTCCCACGTTCCCTATGCCCGGAAGTCCCTCTATGAGAATTGGATTCTTTATTTTTGTCTCCCCTATTTTTCTTATGTTGTGCATCAGATCACGCCTTGCTCTTTTTTTGCCTGTCTTCTCCACTTTCCCCATTTGTCTTCAGGGCTGAATCTTGCCGGTTTTGGGGTGAGTGTTTTTTCGCCGCATTTCGGGCATTTGTCTTTTAGTGTGTAAGCATTACATTTGCTGCATCGGAGTATTTCCCTGATCATTTTTCCTGGAGTTCTCCGCTGCCGCCCTCTTTCTTTATTATTGCTATTGCCTTTTCAGCTATCTCTTCTATTTCTTTCTCTCCTTTCTTGTAGTCTGTTGTTGTCAGCACCAATCTGTATTTCGGTGAGCTGATATATGTAATCTCAAGTTTGTATTCCTTCTCTTTTGCTGTTTTTTCAGCTTCCTTCAGGGCTTTCTTTATTATTTCTATCCCGTTTGGTGCCTCGCTTGACAGTTCCAGTATCGATTCTACCTTGACTGATATGGGTTTTATCTTTTCTTTTATTGTCTCTTCCAGGGCTTTCTGGTATTTTTTTGGTATCTTTGCCTCATCCAGTGTTGTTGCCTCTGCTATGTATTCTTGGAAGAATGTGTTTATGTTGCCGTACTGTTCTATAACGTTTTTCCCGAATTCTTTGTATATCTCTTCTAATGTTGTTTTTGTTTTTTGTCCGACTAGTTCGAGTATTTTTTCTGCCCTCTGCTCCTGTTTGTAGTCATCATTTTTCTTTTTCTTGACTGATAAAGGCACTCTTCTTAGTGAGAGGTCGATTTGTTTCTTCTCGTAGTTCACTCTCAGTACCTTGCACACAAGTTTTCTTCCCTCCCTTACGAAATCCCTTATATTTCTTATTCTTCCTGGTGAGATTTCTGAGATGTGTATCATTGCCTCAACATTCTGGTACTCGTCCAGGTCGACGAATACTGAGTGTGGGAATATTTTCTTGACTGTGCAGATCACGAATTCTCCATCTTCCGGTATTCCTGATTTCTTGTAGAACATCCTATCTGTTAGGTAGGTGGTTTGTTTTTAAGGTTTTCGTTAAATCCTTTTTTAAGAATTGGGTGTTAGCTGTATCGGGTGAAAAAGTTTTTGACTTCTTTTTCTAGTTTTGATAGCCCTTCTTCTTCCGTGTTGAACTTTATTTCTGCTGCGATCATGTGGTATCTGCTTTCCGGGACCATCGTTGAGTTATACCCTATGGGTGTTATCATTCCTCCTGGTGGGTTTGAGGCTAGTTCTTTTTTGGTTTTTGGCCTCCACCATATTTTTGGCTCTTTTTCCCTTAACCAGTTTTCTTTGTTGGCTTCGTATAGAAGTATTATCGGGAGTTCGTTTGTTTTTGCCCTTCCAAGCATCATGCCCACGTCAGTTGAAATGAATCCTACATAGAACACTCCCAGCTGTGCGCTGTTTAGGTTTGACATAACAACTTCGTATGCTTTTTCAGCTGGCACACTTGGGGATTTGGTGCTTCCAACAGCATCTAGCGGGAGAAATACGTTCTTTCCAGATCTCTTGCAGGTATCTCTTATTTCCCTGTAAAATTTGATTGTCTCAGGAGGTGCTATTGTTATATCACTGGCTACGAAGATAGGATATCCACTAATCTCTCCTTCTATTGTGTGCTCGACTGCCACTTTAGTCTCTTGTCAAATTTTTATTCTAGAACTTCGAGTATTCTTGCCTTTATTCTGCCCTTGCCGCCTGTTGGCTCACTTAGAACTTTGTCGCAGACTAGGCATTTTACTATGCTGCTTGATTTTCCGAATATTATCTGTTCGTTCTTGCACTTCGGGCATCTTACTTTGATGAATTTACTTTTTGTTTCGTTTAGTTCTTCTTCCATCTTACTTGAACTCCGTCCTCTTTGCTCTTATTCCTGCTTTTTGAACATGACTTTTGCCGCAGACCTTGCATTTGAACCTTAGGTCTGTCTTCTTGCTTGACTTTACTCCAGACATCTTTGGCTTTGTTGGCTTTGAGCCGTACCTTCCTAAATTCCCGTAGCCCCTTCCTTTGCCCCTGAACCTTGCCCTGGCTATTGACCCTCTCTTGAGGCTTCCTCTCTTTCCGCCTCTCTTTGCCATGGCTACAGAATGCTCTGTGTGTTTCTTGCAGGTTGGGCAGTATCTTTTCTTTGTTTTTGGTAGTTTCATTTTATCGCTTCAACTCTGTTCTTCTTGATTAGCACGTTGGCCACCTTTTGTGGCAGTGCTGCTATGTCCTCTTCATCGTAAGGTCCGTAAACGTTTAAATCATCGCCTATGAACTTTGGTGTGGGTGTTACAAACCTTACCAATTTTGTTTCTAACTTTTTGTCGCTTTTTAACTCTTTCGGTTTTTCAGGTTCCTCTATTTTTGGGGGGTTGCCTTCTATTATGTTGTTTATCACCCCATTCCTGTATTTCATGAGTGTATCCCTAACCTCTCTGAACAGCCCTTTTTCCTCTGGAAGTATCTCAGGTAACTCTCCTGTCTCTCCCATCAGCGCTGCCACCCTTGCGAGCTGTATTATCTTGCTCTCCCTCTTTTCGTAAAGCTCTTTGAGTATCTTCTTCACGTTCTCGACTGTTTTCTGTGTTTTCTGCAGCTCTGCTGATGCAAATATGTTTGTTTTGCTCTGCTGTGACTGCAGCATTGCTGTTTTCTCTGACAGGTATTTTATCACGTCTGCGTAGAATGTCGGTTCGAGTTGTTGCAGTTCGTTCTTGTA
>JAZDEN010000036.1:0-5495 GCA_043808805.1 archaeon
TTCATATTCTTTCAACAATAGGAAGAGCCGGATTATGGAGGTTTTCCTCGTGAAGGCGTCGATGAAGCAGCCTATTTCTCTTTCGAAGAACCCTAAAAAAGAGCATGATGGTTACCTCTGGGTCGATAAGAAAACTGCAGTCAAGACCTTAACCTGGCCAAATGCTCGTAAAATCATCAAAGCCATAAAAATTAAGTAACCAAAACCTTTATAAAACCATTTTTCAGATTTGTATGCTACATGAAAGGGATTATTGTTAACTTCAGGGGGGGCTTGCATACCCAGCGTAACAATCAGATGGTTGTTAAGGTTGATTCTTCTAAATCAAAGAAGGATGCTGAGAAGATGATAGGCAAGAAGGTTACCTGGACGAGCCCTGCTGGAAAAGAGATTATTGGAAAGATTACCCAGCCTCATGGCAACAAGGGTGCTCTCAGGGTTCTATTTGAGAAGGGCATGCCGGGCCAAGCTGTTGGTAGGGAAGTGAAGGTGGAGTAAGATGGGATTGAGGCCTGCTCATTGTTACACAACCGTGAAGCGTGCTTATACTCGTAAGTCTAAGTACAAGAATAAGTCTTATATTAAGGCTGTTCCTTTTAACAAGGTTATGAAGTATGAGATGGGTGATGTTAAGAAGGAGTTTCCTGTCCAAGTCAACCTTATCACTAAGTATGCAATACAGCTGAGGCATAACGCCTTGGAGTCCGCTCGTGTTGTTGTGAACAGGCATATGACTGAGAACCTCGGTAACAACTTCAGGTTGAAGCTTAAGCTTTACCCCCATCATGTTCTTCGTGAGAATAAGATGTTGACGGGTGCTGGTGCTGACCGTATGCAGAGTGGTATGCAGCACGCTTTTGGTAAGCCTGTTGGTATTGCTGCTAGGGTTAAGAAGGGTCAGATTGTTTTCTCTGCTCTTGTTGATAAGGAGAATGTTGATGTTGCTCGTTCTGCCCTTGCGATGGCTAGGCCTAGGCTGCCAGGCACTTACACTATTCAGATAATTTCTGAGATTAAGAAATAGTTTTTTATTTCAGCAGGTTTCTTCTTCTTTCGTATTCTTCTAGGGCCATGTATTCGTAGTGGCGTTCTGTTGGGAGTGTGCTGTGTGTTTGGTGTATGATATAGATGAGGTCCTCTTGCGTGTAGATCTGGACGACTCCTGGAAGGTAGCTTTGTGATATGTCCCATGTCTCAACATGATTTTTTGCCTTGGTCAAAAAGTCTCTTGAGAATAAAAGTAACTTGTCTTTTTCAGGCCCTAGCATGACTGATCCTTTTGCTCGTCTGTGCAACCATATTTCTAGTGGCACGGCTGGCTCAAATGCTTCTGTCAGTAGGATTTTTTCAGGTACTAAATGTCTTAGCAGGTCCTTGTCCCTGAAATAGTATCCTGCTTTTGCAAGTCCTTCTAGTTTTTTCCAGTTCTCGCTCATTTTAGGCCAGGCCCATTTTTCTCATTATCTTCTTCAGGAACCCGCCGTTGACTTCTACCGTCTCTGTGTATTCCTGTCCGATGAGGTTTGCTGCCAGTTTCTTGTATGCTACTGCAGCGTTTGATTTCGGGTGTGTGTACACGACTGCATCCCTTCTTACAAGCGCTTCCCTTACTGATTTGTCTTCGGGTATTATCCCAAGTATGGGTTTTTCGAGCATTGTTTCTATGTTCTTTAGCGCCACGTCCATGTTGTTGGGTTTTGTTCTTGTCAATACAACGCCAAGAACTTTTTTTCCCAGTGCCTCGCTCATCTTTATTGTTTTCAATGCGTCTGTTATCGCTGGCATTTCTGGGTTTGTTATGACTATTACCTGGTCTACTGCGCTTATCGTTGCTAAGGCTTCCCTTCCGAGGCCTGCTGCTCCGTCTATTATGACTATGTCGCTCATTCCATCGAGGTGTTTGACTGCCTTTCCGAGTCCGTCTGGTGTTGTGTTCCTTATGTCGTCTAGAGAGATTCCTGCTGGTACTATTTTTGTTCCAGTCGGATGAGCATATAATGCTTCTTTTATGTGGTGCTTTCCTTGTATGACGTGATGAAGGTTTATTGGGACTACGGGAACCCCTAGATGTACTCCTATGTTTGGTGTGCTTAGGTTTCCGTCGACTATGGTTACGTCGCGGTTGAAATAGTTTAATGCAGAACCTAGGTTTATGGCTGTTGTTGTTTTTCCAACACCCCCCTTTCCACTCACTAGCCCTATGTATAAAGTCATTATTGCACCTCTCGTGTTGTCTTGTTGTTTCTCTTTATAACCTTTTTTATTTTTTTGAATATATTTCGACGAACTCTTTTGTCTTGTTTAGAAACTCTTTCAGTCTTTCTATGTTCACTGTCTCTCCATCAGCCACAAGTGCAACGTTTTTTCTGAATTCTTCCTTGACCTCAAATCTTGATTTGTCTATCCTTCTAAGGAGGTAGTAGAAGTCTATTAATTCAAGTGCTTTCTTGTCTTTTGGGTATGCTTTCTTTAGTAAATCAACTCTCATCAGCGGTATTGGTGGCATGTTTTTTATTTTCTTTGCTTCGAGCATGTCCTCGACTGTATAATCCAAAGCGCTTATCAGTCTCTTTATTGCATTCCTGATTACGTCGGCTGTCCTAGTATATTTTAAGGTGACATAGAACAGATGCTCTGCCCTCAGCAGTTGCCCTTTTGCAGTGTCAGAATCTTCTCGCATTTTGCACCAGTATTGAATTTATTTTTAGCATGTATCTCTTTGACCTGTTGATGTAATCCTTGATCTTTTCGTAGTCGACTGTTTTTGTCCTAAAGTCGGTCCCGCAGACGACTAATCTGTCGTTCCTCATGAATTCCATGGTTCCTTTTTTCCTGGTTTCCATGATCTGGTTGATTTCTGTTATTAGCGTGATGTGCTCCCGGTCAATATTATACCGTGTTGCGCTTGTTCTTTTGAAAAGTTCTAGCCTAGATGTAAAGTCCTCGGGTATGTTCATAATCCTCTTGTAAATCCTGTCGTATTCTACCATTGCATCGACGCTTAGCATTAGTGCGTTATGAACATTTTCTAGTATGGGTATCACCAGTTTTGTGTCCTTTATCAGGGGGTATGTTACGTACGCTAGGTGGTCCGCTGTTCTCAGGCACTTGTTTGCTCTTTCCAGCAGCGCGTACACCCTCTCCATGCATTTGTTGAGGGCTTTCCTTTAATATAAGTTTTATTGTGTTAGTTCCAATATTGCTGCTGCGATGTCACCGTCATTCTTCTCTAAGCTTTCTACTGCTTCTTCTCTCTTGCACTTTGCCTGTTCCATCACTGTCTTGACGTCTTCTTCAGTGTATTTCTGTATGTCCCTTTCTTGTATGTCCCCTGATATCTGAAGGCTTTCTTGTCCCATCATATCCACTTTTAGGACGTGTGGGTTGTTGATTATGAGCTCTTTGTCTGGTGTTTTTATGATGACTTGTGTAGCTTCTATTTCTTCCTGCTTTATTCCCATCTTTTTCATCGCCTTTTCTAGCTGTTTGGGATTTATTCCAGGAAGCATTTTTGGTTTAACCTAGAACTCTGAACTTATGTAAGTACAGTTCGAGTAGTATAACTATGACTATTGCTATGATTATGACTGTAGGTGTGATTTCTAACTTGCTTTTGTAGTCATCAAAATACCTTATCAGACCCCCACCTGAACTTGGCATCTGTATCTTTTCGGTCATATAAAATTAGACGTCGTTGGCATTTATAAAGCTTTTGTTAAAAATATCTGGCTGTGTTGCAATAAATAGAGTAGTATTATATTACATTTTTTGGTTTGGGGGTTTATTTAGTCATTAAACTGGAAAGCAAGGATTGGTTCATTTTGTTTTAAAAAAAGGAAAAAAGGAGGTTTTATGCCCCGTACATCTTCTGTAGGCCTGTTATGTCTGGTGTTTCAAGCGTTCTTTTGCTCGTTTCCCCGTAGTTTGAATATCCATACATGGTTACTGTTGAGCATGCTGAGCTGTATATGTCCCCCAGTCCTACTCCATGTCCGAGTTCGTGTGTTGCTATGTTCTGCAGATCCATTGCCGCTGTGTTTGTGGTTGCGTCTCCCCATGCGTATTGGTCGTTGAACAGCATGTCAAACTCTACTATTCTTTTGCCCACTCTGGTGTACCATATTGAGGTTACTGCTATTACGTTGGTGTCCAGATTGTAGCCGAATGCTATTGCGTTCTGGTAGTTTTGTATGCCATATTGTGCTGTGTAGTTTACTGAATATGCGTCGTTGAAGATTTCAGCTGATGTTGCATAGTCCCATGTTTCGGCAGCGGTTGATATCGCTTCTGTTACAAATCCTTCTGGCAGGCCATCCCCGTTGGTTGGGTTTATTGCGTAGTTTACTGGGAGTGTGTTCCACTTGACTCCCATCAGTTTGTAGCATGCTGCACCTTTTGCGGTGTTGCCTGCTATTTTTGCGGTTCCGTCTTTGTAGTGTATGAAGGTTATTTTGTCGAGTGGTTCTTTTACCTTCTCGTTTGTTGCTGTTGCCGTTATGGAAACTATCATTACTGATAGCAGAATCCAAATCATTGTTTTTTTCATGGTTCTCATCGCCTCAGGTTATAACTCTTTGTTTATATAGTTTTGTTTTTTATTTAATAAAGAAAAAAGAAAGGGAAAAATTGGGTTCTACAAGTTTCCTAATCCCGGACCTGCTGGGCTCTTGTAATCGCCAGGTAATGGCCACCCATCGTAGGCTATAAAGCTAGCAGGAGGATTACCGGTTACGACCTGTTGGATGACTGCAAATTGGCCCCAGATCTCGGGTCCTATTTCAGTACCATCTGCCGCGTACCATACTCCTCCTTCACTTCCTTCTCTCAGCGTTGCGTCAGCGGGCACTGCTATAATCTTGACAAAATAGGTCCAGGTACTTCCGTCCTCGTTGACGCCTGTGTCATGGTTTGTCAGCCACGCACCAGAACCTATGTAACTATCAAATCCATAGTGTCTGTCAAGCTTTCCATCTCCGCTACAGTCTTTGTTGCTTAGCCATGCGTCGTTCCACTTCATCATTAGGTTTACGTCACAAAAATCCCCACCAATTACTCTGTCATAATCACAGTATCTGCCATTAAACATATGGGCTTGGTAGTTATACCCGAATTGGTCATACCCTACTGATATTGGATTTCCTGCACTGTCTACTAATCCCCCATCTTGTATCGTTGTGCACTGTTGTTTTGCTGCTACGGAAAAAGTTGCTACAACTAAAATAGCAATTACCAATAATATTTTTTTCATCCTTATACCCCCGATTTTGTTAAAAAATCGCTACTCTTCTCTTTTAGAAATTACTGCGGTAGCACTATACCCAAGACCTAACTATTATTTAAGAATTGTTATAATGAAGAATGTAGGAAAGGATAAGCCATCTTTTGTCAGCCCCTCGCCGCTTGATGCGGGTCTTGGAACGGCTGTTCTAACATTCGACTATGCGTTCAACCTGAACTTGCACCAGTCGGGACTCGCCGTTTCACCGTATCCTTTT
>JAZDEN010000037.1:0-13433 GCA_043808805.1 archaeon
TCACGAATGAGGAAATATCTCACAGAATCAGCAGGATAATGCTTAATCAACTCAAAAGGATCGACAACATTACCCAGTGATTTTGACATCTTCACGTTGTTATCAGCCTTTATGAAACCGTGAACAAAAACCGTCTTCGGAAGTTTTACCTTAGCAGACATCAACATAGAACCCCAGATAACAGTATGATGCCAGGCGATGTCAGCCGCGATAACATGCATGTCAGCAGGCCAGAACTTCTTATACTTCTCGGAAGGATAACCTATTGTTGTAAGGTAATTAGTCAAAGCATCAAGCCAGACATAAAAAACATGCTTCTTATCATCAGGATAGGGAATACCCCAATCAAAACTGGAACGTGTAATACTCAAATCCTTCAAAGGGTCTGCCAAGCGATTGAGAATCTCCTTCTTCTTAGCAGAAGGAAGAATAAAAGTCTCACTGTGCCTAATGTAATCTATCAAATCTTTCTGATATTTACTCATCCTGAAGAAATAACCCTCCTCCCTCTTCAGCTGAGGAATCGTACCGTGGAAAGGACAAAGACCATCAATCAAATCCTTATCAGTGTAGAAGGTTTCGCAATCAACACAATACAAACCCTCATAAGAACCCTTGTAGATGTCACCGCGAGCCTTCAGCTTCTTGAAAAGGGCATAAACAGACTTCTTATGGCGCTCCTCTGTCGTCCGGATGAAATCATCATAAGAAATGCTGTAAAGACTGCAAAGGTCCTTGAAATACTTAACAAGCTCATCAACGAACTGTTTTGGGGTCTTGCCAGCTGCAATCGCAGCCTTCTGAATCTTCAAACCATGCTCATCAGTACCTGTTGAAAAATGGACCTTGTAACCCTTAAGCCTATACCACCTAGCCAGAACATCAGAACATATATCAGTATACAAATGGCCTATGTGAGGCTTCGCCGAAGGGTAATAAATAGGTGTTGTGATGAAAAACGTCTTTGGCATGACAAAAAACACGAGAAGTAATTATTTAAAGATTTCTAACCAAACCAAATTTAACCCCCAACCATATATTAAACACCAGAAAACCTTAAAAGCAAGCTATGCAACCTCCCGCAGATGGAACTAAAGAAAAAAACCATAGAGAGCCCGAATTACTCGATAGTTGTGCCAGGAAGGTGCAACGCAGCATGCAATTTCTGCTTCTGGGACAGGAACGTGGACCTGAGCCCAATGTACCTACCCAACTTAAGGGAATCATTAGGAAACATGCCACCGCAGTTCCATCAGATAAGCATAACCGGCGGGGAACCTACACTAAGCCATCTACTGGCCGATGTACTAACAACAATAGACACAGACAAGTACAACCATGTCGTATTCACAACCAACGGGAAGAACATACTACCATTCGCAGACTACCTACAAAGATTAGGAGCTCACATAAACATAAGCAGGCACGCTATAGGCGATGAAAGGAACGCAACAATATTCAAATCAGACAGCGTTCCAAAAGCGAAGGACCTGGAAAAGATATGCGAGGAACTAAACAACAGAGGAATAGACGTCACATTCAACGCAGTACTAGCTGGAGGGATTAAGACAAAGAACGACGTGCTCGACTACATCAAATTCGCAAAAGACTCAGGAGCAAGCGCAGTGTGCTTCAGAAAAAGACACGGAACCCTAACACCCACCCCACTTGAAAGAGGATTTGACCAAATCCAATCAAGAGAATACAAATGCCCTGTCTGCAGATCAAAAACACAAATAATAAAGGGAATGAAAACGATATGGAAAGCATCCGTAGAAGAACCCTCTGTTAACTTAGGGATGGTATATGAGGTCATCTACCACCCTGACGGAAGACTGACAGAAGACTGGGCTGGAAAGAAAGAAGTTGAGTTCAAAGGCAAGCCCCAAAAGAATAAACAGGATCATAGAGTGGTTGAAGTAGACCACGGAACGGGAAATTGCGGACACTGCTGAAACCCCATTAAAGATTTCTAAACGGATTCTATCTAAAAATTTATAAACTAAAGTTAGAATAAAACTAGCAATGGAACAAAAAGTAATAGACATTCTAAAGAGATACACAAGGCACGATCATATAAGGCTAACAGACAGGGGCAACTCCGCAATATTCATAGCGATGTACGCTGCAAAGAAGGTAAACCCCAAAAAATACATACTCATACCAGACCAGGGAGGATGGATTTCCTACAGGACATACCCCAAAATGCTCAACATCCCCATAAAAGAAGTGCCAACAGATAGGGGGATAATAAAACTGGACAAGCTGAAGAAATACGCCAAGAAGGGATCAGCATTCATAGTATCATCATTCGCAGGATACTTCGCAGAACAGCCAATGGAAGAGATAGCAAAGATATGCCACGAGAAAAACTGCCTGGTAATAGAGGATGCGTGCGGTTCGATAGGGGACAACAAGCTATGCAACGGGCTGACAAGCGATATAATAGTGGGAAGCTTCGGGAGATGGAAGCCAATAAACATGGGGTATGGTGGTTTCATATCAGCAAACAAGAGAGAATACTTTGAAAATGCAAAAGAACCGTTGTCACTTATAAAAGTCCACAACAAAATATACGATGAACTACCTCCTTACCTAAACACGAGAAGGCTTTACAAGATAATGAAACTGGCAGAAAAGGTTAAAAAGGACCTGGCAAAATATGAGATATTCCACAAGGACAAGAGAGGGCTAAACGTGGTAACAGAATACAACGATGAGATTATACGATATTGTGACAAGAATAAATATCCTTATGTCCTATGCCCAACATATATAAGGGTCAATGAAAAGGCAATATCCATAGAGCTGAAGAGGCTGGATCTATGAACTACGTGAAAAAAATATTCGAAAACAAAGCGGACGAAACAGTACACCAGAGACTTGTAAGATATGGAAAAGGGGAATACGAATCTTCAATAATGGAAATAAAAAACAGCAAAAACCTGAAAATAAAGGGAACATTCGAATTTTCAAACGACCTATTCGCGACAATAGCTGAGAACATAAATGAAGAGGCAGAGGTACAAGGGAGCATAATAGCACCGAGGGATTTTGAAAACGAACTAAGTTTTGGGTTAACAAGCTACAAGAAAAAGAAAGGGGCAAACAGCGGAGAGTTGGAAACAACACTGAAGCCGGAACAGATGAGGGAAATATACGAGAAATTCAAAAACAACTTCATACTGCTAAACGTAGAATCAAAAAACTTCTCCCTGAAAGTGGGAAAAAAGCTGCCAAAACCAGGCGGGAAGATAAAAGAGGGTTTCTGCAAGGCAACACTCCCAAAAGAACTGCTAAACGAATTCGTATGGGAGACAAAAGACTTCAAAAAAGCCATCATAAAACACATATTCATGATCAGCGAACTCATAGTACCCAAGGAACACGAGAATGATCATGCGATGGCAAGACTGATGGCAAAAAGAAAGGGAAAATTAAAGAGAATACTAGACATTGACGGCAAAATAATAGAAAAAGAAGCAGAGTTAAATGTTTAGTAAGAAACGTTACTTATCAAACCCTTCAAGTACTCACTCCTCTTAGGGTCCTTAAAAACATCCCTATCAACATCCTCATAAGGAATACCCTTCATTGCTTCCTCTTTGTCTGTAACAAACAGGAATTGAGGAGGGGCATAATTACCAGAACCTGTATTCCTCCTAACAAAAACAAAGTACCTTCTCAGTGTAACATCAGAACTGCCTGCCTGTATCTTCTTAGACTCACTCACAGCAAAGACTATGTCAGGCTTACGGTCACCATCAACATCAACGATGTTAGTAAGAGTAGAATTCTCCTTAGACTCGGTCCTAGAAAACTGAGGCAAAAAATCACCACTACATCCGATAGTAGCAGAAAGCAGAATAGCAACCAACCCAACCTTTCTCATAGACATTATAAGGGCATATTAATATATGAACTTTTGCCTGAAACCACCAAAAAATAACAAAGAAAAAAAGAAGCCAATTCCGAGGCTTAATTACGAGCAGCTTCCTTAACATCCTCTTTCTTAACAGTCTTCCTACCAGAATGTTTAGATAACCTAGCTGCCTTATCACCAATCTTCTCAGCCTGTTCCTCAAGGACTTCACGCAGAGCTTCCTTAGCATCCGCTGAAACTCTTGGCGCACCAGCCTTTTTCAACAATTTCTCCATTGCCGCAAGTGGCAAAATACCTTTTGTCATTTCAAAAACCCCCTAAATGCTTAAATAATGAACAATAAGCAAAAATAAAGCGAATATATAAAGTTTTCTATGATAGGACAAAAAATTTTAGGTTAAACAAGAAACAAAGGCAGAAAAAAAGAGATTTACTCAAACGAATCTGTCGATATCCGGTGAGTCAATACTCTTCAACATGTCAATAAAGTGTATGTAAGAAACAATATCACTATGCTTCTTCTGGGGCTTGGGATCCATCCTGAACTTAGGATGATACTTCAAATCAACCTTAACCTGCGAATCATCAAGAACAAAACCCTCAAGGACCTCACGGTCCATGAAATACTTTACAATAGGCTTACAATTCTTTGCAACCTCAAGAACCTTCTGGTCCAAAACCTTAGGATCAATCTTGTCATAGCCCCTGAACAAGTCCCTCTCGGGAAGAACAACATAAGGATTCCTCAAACTCAAATCATGCTTATCAGACAGCTGAACAGCACGTTTAGGTAAACTATTATCATTCCTCAAAGGAGGAACCAAACACTTACTCAATGAGCCTGGAGCAAGCAAGCCCTGATGCTGCGCATTGTAAATGTCAAATCTCTTATCGTTTATAGCTTTCCTTATTGCCAATTCATATTGCTTTGAAAATATCACTTTAACCCCCTAAAACGTGGAATAAGCAGGCAATAAGAGATTTATAAAACTTTTGGTTTGTTACCACTTCTGAATCAAGATAAATCAATCTTTATCCTCGTAAAACTCAGGATGCCTAATGCTGTCAATAATAGAAATCATAGGCTCACCCCAAGGCTCAGTAGGATCATCAAATGGACTGTTGAAATAGTTACGGACACCCAACAGAAATTCCCTAATCCCAGAATCAAGAGCTACAGGAATACCAACATAAGTTATAAGATCATGAGTTGTGGGATCAATATCCACACCAAATGCTTTAGCAACCAAAGAACCAATCGCATAAACAGACCAAATACCATTAAAAACCCTTGAAGATGTGCTGGCTATTGAAGCACCACTATAACCAAGGCCATTAACCTGCAATCGTGGAGGAAGCATACCCATAAAAGGACCTGCAGCTGCACAACCAAACTTCTCAAGCGCAGAAAGAGGCCTGCCCTTACCACTGTAAGGCTCAGACATCACTGTGTTCTCTAAACTATCAACCATAAAACCCAATATACCCACCGTTTATATAAAGATTTATGAGATAAAAATCAAGGAAAAGTTAACCCACACCAAAAGGTTTATAAACACCCTAAAAAAATTAAAAAGTACCCTACTGATAAAATAAAAATGAATTTGGTTAAAATTCATTTAATACAGCCGCTGATTCTAAAAGGCGAGTGCAGATTGACGTCTTTAATCTGCTGGTCCGCAAAGATAGGACCATGTAAGGAAGAACATGCCAGACATACACGCACCTAGAAGAGGAACACTGCAGTTCTGGCCCAGGAAACGAGCCAGACGAATTTACGCTAGAATAAAATCTAAGCCGAAAACCAAAGAGATAAAGCTAGTGGGCTTCGCAGGATACAAAGTAGGAATGACTCACGTTCTAATCGATGACACAAGGCCAACATCACTAACAAAAAACGAGACAATCGCGTGGCCCGTCACAGTCATCGAGTGCCCCCCGATGAGGGCATACTCAATAAGATTCTACAAACAAACCACAGATGGCTTAAAACTCATTTCTGAAATCTTCTCCAAAAACCCAACAAAAGAATTCTCAAGGAAAATAACACCAAGCAAAAAAGAAACACAAGAACCAGAGAATTTCGATGAGATAAGAGTTTCAGTGTACACACAACCAAAAACAATAGGGCTGAAGAAGAAACCGGAAATGTTCGAACTCATAATAGGCGGACAAGACAAAAAACAACAGGTAGAATATGCAAAAACACTCCTTGACAAAGAAATAAAGATAACAGACATATTCAAAACAGGACAATTCGTAGACGTCCATGGAATAACAAGAGGAAAGGGATTCCAGGGAACAGTAAAAAGATACGGAGTAAGAATAAGACAACACAAAGCAGAAAAAACAAAGAGAGGAATTGCATCACTAGGATCATGGAAACCGAAAAGAGTAGACTTCAGGGTAGCACAACCAGGAAAGATGGGATTCCACCAGAGAACAGAATACAACAAACTACTACTCAAGATAGGACAAGACATCAAGGAAATAAACCCAAAAGGCGGATTCAAACAATACGGAACAGTACAAAATGACTACATACTCCTAAAGGGCTCAGTCCTGGGGCCACAGAAAAGACTTGTAATAATGACAGAAGCGATGAGACCAAAACTTAACCCACAACAGATGGAAATCAACTACATAAGCTTGGAAAGCAAACAAGGCAAATGAAAGCAGACATAATAGACTTGGAAGGGAGAAAAACAAAAACAATAGAACTGCCAAAACAGTTCGAAGAAGAATACAGAGAAGATTTGATCAGAAAAGCAGTCCAGGTAATACAAAGCCACAACGTCCAACCATACGGAAGCAAACCACAAGCAGGAAAAAGAGCATCCGCAGTCGTATCAAGAAGAAGAAGAGACTACAGGGGATCATACGGACACGGAATATCAAGAGTGCCAAGAAAAGTAATGACAAAGAGAGGAAGAAACCTGTTCTGGGTAGGAGCATTCGCACCAGGAACAACAGGCGGAAGAAGGGCACACCCACCAAAAGCAACCAAGGAATGGGAGCTGAAGATAAACGTCAAGGAAAGAAGAAAGGCAATAAGAAGCGCGATAGCAGCAACAGCAAACAAGGAAATGGTACAGAAAAGAGGACACAGATTCAAGGAAGCACCAATCATAATCACAAATGATATTGAAAACGTCAAAAAGACCAAGGAACTCAAAGCTATAATGGAAAAAATAGGACTAAAAGAAGAGCTCGAAAGGATATACGAAAGAAAAATAAGAGCTGGCAAAGGAAAAAACAGGGGAAGGAGATACAAAACAAAAAAAGGACCACTCATAGTAGTAGGGGGTAGATGTGAGCTTGAACATTCCGGAAGGAACATACCCGGAATAGACATAGTCGAGGCAAGGGCACTGAACGCAGAAATACTAGCACCCGGAACACATGCCGGAAGACTCACAATATACACAGAAAAGGCAATAGAACAGATGAACAAGGAAAGCCTGTTCTTCGAGAATGTCAAACAAGCAGAGGTTAAGATAGAAAAACCAAAAACAGAGAAGAAAACAGAAGCAAAGAGGGTTAAGAAATGAAAGACCCATACACGATAATCAAACACCCGATAGCTACGGAAAAAGCAGTAAGGATGATGGAGTCAGAAAACAAACTAATATTCATGGTAGACCTAAAGACAAACAAAACAGAGATAAAAAACGCGATACAAGAAATATTCAAGACAAAGGTGCTTAAAGTAACAACAACAATAACACCTGAAGGGAAAAAGAAAGCCTATGTAAAACTATCACCGGAAACACCGGCAATCGATATTGCAACACAAATGGGAATAATGTAAAATGGGAAAAAGATTAATAACACAAAGAAGAGGAAGGGGAACCTTCACGTACAGGGCACACAGCCACAGATGGCTGGGCGAGATGAGACATAGAAAGTACGATGACCTTGAAAAAGCAGGAATGGTCGAAGGAACAGTAAAAGATTTAGTACACTGCCCAGGACACAGCGCGCCAATAGCAACAATAAGATACAACAACGGCGATGAGATAATGATGGCAGCACCATATACCATAAAAGTAAATGACAAGGTATGCTCAGGAGCAACAGCACCATTTGGAATAGGGAATACGTTACCATTAAAGAGCATACCAGACGGAACTGAAATATTCAACATAGAATCACAGCCCGGAGACGGTGGAAAGTTCGTAAGAGCATCCGGCGGAACTGCAAAGATACTGGGAAAGATGGGAGAAAAAATCATAGTAAGACTACCATCAAAGAAACAAAAACTGTTCGATGCAGGATGCAGGGCAACAATAGGAATAATCGCAGGCGGCGGAAGAACAGATAAGCCAATAATGAAAGCCGGAAAGAACTGGCACGCAATGCACTCAAGAGGCAAGCTGTACCCAAGGACATCCGCAGTGGCAATGAACGCAGTAGACCACCCATTCGGATGCGGAAGGGGAAGACACATAGGAAAGCCAAAAACACCGCCAAGGAACGCACCACCAGGAAGAAACGTGGGACTTATAAGAGCAAGAAGAACAGGAAGGGCAAGATAAAATGGTACAGAAAGAATTCACATACAGAGGAAAAACAATGAAGGAAATAGAAAAGATGGACCTACAAGAATTCATGAAAATGATCCCTTCAAGACAGAGAAGAAGCCTCAAGAGAGGATTCACAGATGCACAAAAAAGACTGCTTGCAAAGATAAAGAAAGCAAAAGAAGGCGGAACAAGAAAAATAATCAAAACACAATGCAGAAACATGATAGTAATACCAGAAATGGTCGGAATCACAATCCACGTTCACAAGGGAAGAGAATACGTGCCAGTACCAATAGTACCTGAGATGCTCGGACATTACCTGAGCGAAATGACAATGACAAGACAGAAGGTACAGCACTCAGCTCCGGGAATAGGAGCAACTAAATCAAGCGGAGCGATGTCAGTCAAGTAAAAATGACAAACGAACACGAAGCAAAGGTAGTCGGAAGGAACATGTCCATATCAACAAAACAGACAATCGAGATAGTCAACTTCATAAGAGGAAGAAACCTCGCAAAAGCCAAAGAAATACTGGAAAAGGTAATGCAAAAGAAGATTGCAGTCCCGTACAAAAGATTCAACATGGACACAGGACACAGAAAAGGAAAAATCGGGCCTGGAAGATACCCGATAAAGGCAAGCAAGGAAATACTCATGCTGCTAAACTCACTGGAAGCAAACGCACAAAACAAAGGACTGGACGTAGATGCACTATACCTGAAAACGATAATACCCAACCAAGGGTCAACATCATGGCACTACGGAAGACACAGAAGAAGACAGGCAAAGAGAACACACCTGGAGATAATAGCAGAAGAAAAGGAAGAAGCGAAGAAAGCAAGGAAGAAAACAGAAAAAAAAGAACAACCCAAGGCGGAAGATAAAAAATGATTGAAAGAAAATTCGTAGCACAAAAACTGAAAGAAAGACAAGTACAAGAATACGTGGCACAAAGCCTGACAAAGGCAGGCCACAGCAAGGTAGAGATAAAAAGAACCCCAATGGGAGAAAAAATCATAGTCTACACAACAAGACCAGGACTAATAGTAGGAAGAAAAGGAGAAAACATCAAAAGACTAACACAAACCCTGAAGAAAAGGTTCAATCTCGAGAACCCGCAGATAGAAATAGGAGAGATAGGAAACCCACTGCTTGATTCAGGGGCGGTAGCAGACCAGATAGCATACACATTCGAAAGATTCGGACCAAAGAGATTCAAATTCATCGGTTATGACATGCTCTCAAAAATCATGGGTGCAGGAGCAATAGGAGCGGAAATAGTCATCGGCGGAAGAGGAGTCCCAGGAAGCAGAGCAAAAAGCTGGAGATTCTCAGCAGGCTACCTCAAGAAATCAGGAAACATAGCACAAGAACACGTAGACAGAGCAACCGTTGTGGCATCACTAAAAACAGGCTCAATAGGAGTAAAGGTAATGATAATGCACCCAGACATACAACTACCAGACAAAATCACAATCAGAGAAATAGACAAAAAGGTAGAAATAACACCGATACCCACTGAAAAAATCGAAGAGAAAAAAGAAGAAAAACCAAAGAAAAAGGAAAGAAAGCCGAGGAAGAAGGCTGAAAAACCAGAAAAGGAAAAACAAGAAGATGGCACTAATAAAGAAGAATGAATTCAAGAAAATGACTGAACCGCAGCTAAAGGAAAAGCTGACCGAACTAAAGAAAGAACTAATGAAAATCAACACACAAAAATCCAGCGGCGCCTCACTAGAGAACCCTGGAAAAGTCAAAGCAATAAGAAAAACAATCGCAAGAATAATCATGATGCTCAGTGAAAAAACAAAATTAAACCAACCCAAGGAGGTAATGAGAAAGCAATGAGTGAAGTATGCCCAAAATGCGGGCTGAACAAAGAACTTTGTGTCTGCGAAACCATCGCAAAGAAGGAACAACAGATAAGAATAAAAGTGATCAAGAGAAAATTCGGGAAGCTGATAACAACTGTTGAAGGAATCGATACCAAGGACATAAGCATAAAAGACATTGCGCAGAAACTGAAAAAAACACTCGCGTGCGGCGGAACTGCAAAAGCAGGAGTAATAGAACTGCAGGGAGACCACGCAACAAAAGCCAAAGAAGCTCTTGTAAAACTTGGCTTTTCAAAAGACACAATAAAGCTTGACTAAAAACATGCTGAATCCAAAGGATATAGCAAAACACGAGCTCATCGGGCTCGAAATAGAGATTGTAGAGTCAAAAAACAAGGCTTTAATCGGCCTCAAAGGCAGAATAACAGATGAAACAAAAAACACAATCACAATCGATGATGGAAAGGAAAGGAAAATCATGAAATCACAAATCAAGATGAAAACAGCAATAGGAAACAAGGAATACGAGATAGACGGAAGAATCCTCGTCGGAAGACCTGAAGACAGGATAAAGAAACAGAGGAAAATAAGATGAAAACAAAAAACATAGGAATGGAAACTGAAGCACCGAAGAAGGAATGCGTCGACAGGCACTGCCCGTACCACGGGACAGCGAAGCTAAGAGGAAAAATATTCACGGGAACCATAATCAAAACATCAATGCACAGGACAGTAGTCGTCGAATGGCCAAGACTGCTCTTCCTACCAAAGTATGAAAGGTATGAGAAGAGAAGAACAAGAATCAAAGCACACCTGCCAGACTGCATAGAAGTGAAGAAAGGCGACAAGGTAAAGCTGATGGAATCAAAACCAATAAGCAAAACAAAGAACTTCATAGTAATCGAGGTAACAGAACATGCAAGCGCTTAAAGCAAAAATAACAAAAGGACTGCAGCACGGCAGCTTGATAGAAACGTGCGACAACTCAGGGGCAAAGATAGTCAAGCTGATATCAGTAAAAGGATCAAAAACCGTCAAGAACAGAATACCAAAGGGCGGAATAGGAGACTTAATACTAGTATCAGTCGTCTCAGGAAAACCTGACATAAGAAAACAAGTAGTGCCCGCAATCATAGTCAGACAGAAAAAAGAATACAGAAGAATGGACGGAACAAGAGTAAAGTTTGAAGACAACGCAGTCGTCGTACTCAAAGACGACAAGGGAACCCCAAAGGGAACAATATTCAAGGGAGCAATAGCAAAAGAAGCTACATCAAGATGGCCAGCACTGGCAAAGGTAGCAAAGATCGTGGTATAAAATGAAAAAATGGTCAAACTCATGGAAGGGAAGCACGAAAAGAAAGAAACAGATAAAGTACGTAAAGAAAGCACCCCTACACAAAAGAAAAAACTTCATGACAGCAACGCTGTCAAAAGACCTGAGAAAGAAATACTCAAGAAGAACCCTAACCGTAAGGAAAGGGGACAAGGTAAAAGTAATGAGAGGACAATTCAGGAAAACCACAGGAAAAATAACAGAAGTGGACACACAAAGACAGAAGGTCTACATAGAAGGGGTAGAATTAATAAAAAAAGACGGAAGCAAAGCCATGTACCCAGTCCACCCATCAAACATAATGATCACAGAACCAAACATGGAAGACAGAAAGAGGAAAAAGATAGTAGAAAGAAAGGGCAAAGGAGCAAAATAAAATGGTAAGAAGACACCTCAAAAGAATAGCAGCACCAAAAACGTGGCCTATAAAGAGAAAGGAACACAAATGGATAGTCAGGCCAACGCCAGGACCGCACCCACTGAAAAAATGCCTCCCACTCAACATAGTAATCAAAAACATGCTCAAATACGCAAAGACAACAAGAGAGGTAAAACTCATACTCAACGACGGCAAAATACTCGTAAACAAGGTCGCAAGAAAAGACCAGAAGTTCCCAATAGGAATAATGGATGTGATAGAAGCACCTGAAGTCCAAGAACACTTCAGGATGATATACACCAAACAAGGCAAACTCAAGCTCATACCAATAACAGAAGAAGAAGCAAAAATAAGACCAACAAAAATAATCAACAAAACAACACTAAAAGGGAAGAAAACACAGCTGAACTTCAACGATGGAACAAACATTATAGTAGACAAAGACGGATACAAAGTAAATGACACTATACTCATAGACCTGACTAAAGAGAAGAAGGACAGGATAAAGAAACACCTAAAGATGGAAAAGGGCGCAACAATATACCTAACCGACGGAAAACACATAGGGACAACAGGAACAATAGAAGACATACAAAAAACATTCCAAGACCAAACAATCGTGTTCAAATCCGGCGAAGAAACATACAAAACATCAAAAAAATTCGCACTCATAATCGATGATAGCATAAGCACAGGAGAGAAATGAGAGAGATAAAAATAGAAAAGGTAACCGTGAACATCGGGACAGGGGAACCCGGAGACAAGCTTGAAAAAGCGTTCAAGCTAATTAAAAGCATAACCGGAGAGAACCCAGTCAAGACGGTAACCCAGAAAAGAATACCAACCTGGAAGATAAGACCAGGCCTGACAATAGGATGCAAGGTAACACTCAGGGGAGAAAAAGCAAAGAAAATGCTGAAAAGACTGCTTGCCGCAAAGAACAACAGGCTCAAAGAAGGCAACTTCGACAACAACGGCAATTTCGCATTTGGAATAAGAGAATACCTTGACATACCAGACACAAAATATGACGCAGACGTCGGAATAATAGGGCTGGAAACCGCTATAACACTCGAAAGACCGGGATTCAGGATAAAGAGAAGAATGATCAAACCAAAAAGCATACCAAAAAAACACAGAATAACAAAACAAGAGGCAATAGAATTCATGAAAAAGAATTACGGAATCGAGGTGGAACAATGACCACAAGCAGCTACACAAAAATGCTCAAGCAATTGAAGAACAAGCCAATAAAGATGAAAAAATATCTGAAGCACAACACTCCCAAAGACAGGAAGTTCGGGAAACAAACAAAAAGGTGTGTAAGATGCGGCAACCCGAGAGCGCACATATGTAAATATGGACTTCACCTTTGCAGAAGGTGCTTCAGGGAGAATGCAAAGAGCCTAGGATGGAAAAAATATAGCTGAGGAGAAAAAATGCTAAACGACCCATTATCAAACATATTATCGAA
>JAZDEN010000038.1:0-53023 GCA_043808805.1 archaeon
TCAGGATTAATATCAACAAGCACGGGAGTTGCATCACAATACTTAACAGCGTTCAAAACAGCATTACAAACATAAGATGGAAGAATAACCTCATCACCCTGCTTAACATCCAAAGCCCTCAAAGCAAGATGCAAGGCAGCAGTGCCACTGCTCGTAGCAATACCATACTTCCTACCGATATAACGAGAGAACTGGTCAACAAGCGAATTGACAAAATTTCCAGTCACAAGATCACCATTATCAATGGCACGCATAACAGCCTCCTTATCATCAGAAGTTATTACAGGCCTGGAATGGGAAATCCTCTCCTCCAACCTAAAGGGGTAGATTATGTTGTCACGCAACAAGCCGTCGCTGCCGAGGGCCTGGCCAGCAAAAAGGCATCCCTTACTCCTGTATAATCTGGCAGCAGAGGGATTACCAGGGAGAACCTTGAACTCAGCACGCTCAACAGAATGCTTCCTGCAACCATCAAGAAATTCCTCCCAGAGCATATCACCGATGCCCTGACCCCTAAAATCAGGATTAACAAGAACTTTGTTCAGCTTACCAACCTCACCATCAACAGAGGCTATAAAGTAACCGACAACCTTCCCATCAACAGAAGCATACTTGCTGAGCTCCCACTTCGCAGGAAGATCCTTCTCAAAACTATCAGCAGTCCAGGCCTTATCCCCTATGGCAACCCAATGAGGCTCAAGACTAAGCAAAGATGGCAACAGCTGCCTGATATTATCCTTAGTAATACCCTTTATCTGTACTTCAAGACCCATACACCTAACCTCACGAAACATTTCCAGCTGGAAACTTACCAACACAAAAGAGAGCATCAATAGAACCCATGTAGGGGAGGAAACCAGGATAACGCTGGGGGTAGACAGGATGGTTGTAATCCTGAAACCTAACCTCTATCCCTTCCCTCTTGAAAGGCTCCAAGTTAAGATAACCGCGACCGCCAGCACCTGAAAGGTAAACATCAGCACCGACAGCCCTGCACAAATCAACCAAATCTTCAGAAGCATCAGACTTCACATAATGAGCAGGCTTAAGGCCCAAGTCCGAGGCCATAACAACCTCAGCATCTATGTTGAAAGCCTTCTTGAAAAAATCAATCAGCTGCATGTTAAGAGGAAGGAGCCTATCACTAGGACTGGAGAATATTTTTTCCACCTCTGGAAAATACTGCGCAAAGAAAGGAGCCTTCTCGTAATGTATCTTTATTTCCCTCAACAACTCATTATTCCACGACTTCTTTTTCTGGACAACACCATGCTTTATGCCCTGGTGCATTATGTAATCATAAACCATATCGACAGGAACCTTCAGCCACTTGCACTGGGGACTGTTAACATTATCATTACCGTTAATCCTTATCTTGTTGCGGTGGTGGAAGTCACGCTCAACAAAAAGAACCTCGTCACGGATGACGAACACATCAGAGTTCATCATCTTATCAAAAAATCCAAGATAAGGAAGAAAATTCGGCTGATGAGCTGCCATTACCTTAGACATCTGAATCCTCCTTGAAAAGGTGGTTTATCGCGAAGGCCTCTGCAAACGTCTTATTGCAGGTGGCACCGTGAATCTCAGCAAGATGACTTATGAGCTTGGGATTAACAATACCCTTGCTAATCTGACTCTCATAACAGCTGACCGAGTCTATCTTCTTCCTGAAATTACTCGGAGAGAGCTCTATGAAATAATGAGGCTCATGCGAAGTCGTTGAAGGTCCCTGGAAAAGAAGAATCTCAGTAATCTTCCTAGCCGCAGACGAGACAGCACGACTGCAACTCCTGTGATCCTGATGACGATCAATCGGAGAATGAGTATAAACCCTCGTGACACCAAGCTTGTTTATAAAACCCTCAATGAAACTCACAACAAGGAAGTCATCAGACAACGCACCATCCGGAAAATTGCCAAAGAAAACGCCCTTAACACCAAGAGTCTGCAAGGACTTCAAACATTCAGAGCGGTCCATGTTATGGTTACCCCTCTCCCCGTTCGTCATCACAATAACATATACGTCGTCTCCTCTCCCAATATGCTTAGCTAGAGTGCCACCACAACCAATCTCGATGTCATCAGGGTGGGCACCGACAGCTAGAACAATGTTCCTGTCTTTTTTCATAATACCCCCTAACGATGATTAGCATATGTAATGTAAAAAAAGTAATAAATGTTTATATGTTACCACCAATTTAAGATAATTCAGAAAAAACTTACAGCCCTTTCCTTTTCAGGTCCCTGTAAAATGAAACATCAGCCCTGTAACGACCCTTTTTAGTCGAGCGCTCCTCCATTATAACAGCAGTGTTAGCGTCAATGCGACCGGCAGCCTTGGCGATAGAGTAGTAAACCTTGTTCACAGGATCATTGTGAAAACCATGAGCCTCAAACCTACGCTCATCAACCAACTCAAGATGACCAACGTTAACAAGATGGGCCACATCATCAAAGTCCTTCTCCCTTCCGATAACAACCTCATCAATCCTTATGGTAGGCATTTTCAAATACTCCTGGTTTTGGGTTACAGACCTTATTTAAAAAGGTATTGTTTAGCACAGCAAAATAAAAAAAGAGAGAAAACAGGCAGATTTACAGAGATGACAATAAGGTATTACATATTCAGCAGAAGGCTTGACGCAATAAACTTCGAGAACAACCTCCATGAGGAAGGCCGCAGGGTGCATAAAACAGACGACAACCTCGGGAGGCACTACCACATAAACGGGTTCAAAATTTACATAGACCCAAACATAAAGGATGAAATCGTCAAATGCATTGTAGAGTTCCCCGACGATGAGGGAGACATGAACCAGCTTGAGAAGATAGCAAAAAAGCTCAACGCAAGCCAGGTCGTTGACACGTTCCTGAATAAAGTATTCTAAAAACAGTTAGGTTTATAAAAGGACCATCACCAAAAATTAGTGATGAAAGCAATAGTAACCGGTGGAGCCGGATTCATAGCAAGCCATGTCGCAGAAGGGGCTACAAAAGAAGGTTATGAAGTCGTAATAATAGACAATTTCTCATACGGAAAAGAAGAAAATCTAGCAAACCTGAGAAAAAACAAAAAAGTCAAGATATACAAGAGAGACATATGCGAAGACTTGAATGACCTGTTCAAAGATGTTGACGTTGTATTCCATCTTGCGGCACTGCCAAGAGTGCAATACTCAATAGACTACCCAGACATCGCACACAAGGCAAATGTTGAGGGGACAGTCAACCTACTGGAGATGAGCAGGAAAAACAAAGTAAAAAGATTTGTGTTCATGTCAAGCTCCTCAATTTACGGGGACCAGGAAAAAATGCCTTACACAGAAGACATGAAACCCAACCCGATGTCTCCATACGCATTACACAAACTTGTAGGAGAAGAATACTGCAACCTCTACTACAGGTTATACGGACTGGAAACAGTATGCCTAAGGGGTTTTAACATATATGGGCCAAGACAGGACCCTTCAGGTGGATATGCATGCTTAATCCCGAGGTTCATACAACTTATAAACAAAAACACAAGACCAACAATAAACGGAGATGGGGAACAAACCAGAGACTTCATCTATGTACAAGACGTTGTAAGAGCAAACCTTATGGCAGCAAAAACAAACAACAAAAAAGCATTTGGGGAGGTTTTCAACATAGGATCCGGAAAAAGGCTTTCAGTAAATCAAGTAACAAACATGATACTGGGACTAAGCAAGAAAAACACACAACCGATACACGGACCACAAGTAATAGAACCCAAAAATACACTGGCAGACATAAAAAAGACAAAAGAATTACTTGGATGGGAACCTGAGTACAGCTTTGAGCAAGGAATGAAAGAAACATTCGAATTCTTCAAGAACTAACAAGAAATCATAGCAAATTCTGGATTAACTAGATTAAACAAATCCTTCGAAGAAAGAATAACACCAGCATCATGGCTTCCGGTGCTAACACTCAAATCAGTCCTGTACTTGAAATCCAAGTCAAAAACAATCCTCACAGGATGCTCCAACAATAATGGCGTGACAGCACCGACCTCATAACCGGTAAACTTCATGACATCAGGGGCACGAGCAAGACTAAGAGTACCGCACTTCAAAAAAGACCTCAATTTCTCCAAGTCCAATCTTTTATCACCTGGAACACAGGCAAGAAAAACATCCTTGCCATCGGTAACAACGATGCTCTTCACCATCTCATGCTTTATGATTCCACGCTCCTTCGCAGCCTCCTCAACAGTAAAGACAGGCTTAGAATGTACAACAAGCTTGTACTCAACCTTTTTATCATCTAAGAATTTTGTTACTTTGTTGCTGAACAAAGCAGAAGACAATCTTACTCACCATCAAACTCAACCAGGGAAAAAACCTTTCTTGGGGCAAGCTTCTCCTTACCTCCCAACTCAGGAAGGTCAATAACAAAAGCACACTCAACAATCTCACCGCCCAACTTCTCAATGAGATTACAAGCAGCAAGGCATGTGCCCCCCGTGGCAATCAGGTCATCAGCAAGAACAATCTTATCCCCCTTGGTGATAGCATCGGTATGGATCTCAATCGTATCCTTGCCGTACTCCAAATCATACTCCATGGATGTTGTCTCAGCCGGCAGCTTGCCCTTCTTCCTTATGGGAATAAAACCAACGCCAAGCTCATGAGCGAGCAGAGCACCGATAATAAAGCCACGAGCCTCTATGGCAGCGACCTTATCAACCTTAATGTCCTTGTAACGGTTCTTAAATTCAGCAACTATGTCCTTTATACCCTGAGCGTCAAGAAGTAATGTCGTAATGTCCCTGAACATCACACCTTTTTTCGGCCAATGAGGCACTGTCCTGATCTTCTCCTTTATGTGGTCCATTATTTAGAAGTTTATTTAAATCGTATAAATATTTAAACCTATTGTTGGATAAAATCTAATGAAAATGGGGCTGTGGTCTAACTTGGTCTATGATTCAGCGTTCGGGACGCTGCGATTCCGGTTCGAATCCGGGCAGTCCCATCACAATAAAACATATAAATAAGCAGCTAATAACAAGAAGGAAATGGAAAACCTGTATGGACAAATAAGAAACCTTGACTCTTCTTTCAGAAAGAAGCTGGAAGTGATAATAAACATAAACAACCAGCTAGCAAAAGAAGGAAAAAACCTTAACGACGTAGGCTATGCCCATGTCCTTAGGGAGGCCAACAGGTGGACATACTTCACATGGCGGGAGAAAGAACTTAAAGACAAAGCCATGGAACTTGTAAGGGACTTGGAAAAAGGAGTTACAAAAAAAAGTCAGATATCACTAAGCCCATCAGGATTCCAACAAAAAATAGAAGAGATGCTCACTCAATAAAAAGATTGGTAAAATCAAATTTCTCAACGTCAAAAAGACCCTTATCACTCAATCTCAATTTAGGAGAAACAAGAGAGGAAAGGGAAGAAAGCTTCATGAAAGGAGAGTCAAACTTGCAGCCCATAAGCCTGGCCTCATTATCAACCTTCTCCAAAAAACCGGCAACAACATCAGCAGGCTGGTCAGACATCAGCCCAGCAACAGGCAATTTCAGATCAGCAACAACCTTACCCTCATAAAAAACAACAAAACCACCACCAATCATCTTAAGGTAATTAACGGCAGAAGCCATGTCCTTGTCATTAGTGCCAACAACAACAACGTTGTGAGAGTCATGAGCAACAGAAGAAGCCATAGCACCATCAAACAAGGAAAAACCCTTCACAAAAGCAACACCGATGTTGTTCTTCCCATAACGCTCAACAACAGCAAGCTTCAACACATCGATAGAAGTATCATTCTGCACTGAATTATTAAGGACATTAAGCTCTGTCGTAGACTCATTCGTAGCAAACTGACTACCAACACCAATAACCTTAACCCTCTGGAAAGGCTTCAAAGACCTCAGCCTGAAATCAGTGTCAAACTTATCATTGTAATCAAAAACATTAACAGGACTGGCAGGAGAGGAGATGAACAATGATTTCCCGTTCTCAGCAACCTTCACACCCTTAACCCAAGTCTCCAAAACCCTGAACTCCCTCAGGTTATTAACAACAACAAAATCAGCAGCATCACCCTTCCTCAACAAACCAACATCAAGCCTGTAATGCTCGATAGGATTCAAAGTAGCCATCCTCAACGCATGCACAGGTTCAACGCCGAGGGAGACCAACTTCCTCAACATCAGATTGACATGCCCCTCAACCAGGTCATGAGGGCTCATGTTATCAGAAACTAGGAAACACACATACTTCTCATTCTTTGCAATCGACAGCAGGTCCTCAAGGCTCTTAGCATAAGAACCCTCACGAATCATGATCTTCATCCCAAGCTCTGCCTTCTCCCTAGCCTCATCATAACTCGTTGATTCATGGTCAGTCGATATCCCAGCATCAACATATTTCTTCAAAGAATCACCGGAAAGCATAGGGCAATGGCCATCAACAGGCTTCTTCAATTTTTTTGCAGCACCAATCTTAGCAACCAACTCAGGATCATCATTTATTATACCAGAAACATTCTTAACCTCACCCAAAGCAACAACAGCCTTCTTTCTCAACAATTTTGTGACAGCCTTCAAATCCAGAATAGCCCCTGAAGTCTCAAAAGGAGTCGAAGGGACAGAGCTGGGTGCTGTGAAAAAAACCTTCAAAGGGGATTTCTTTGCATCATCAATCATGAACTCAACGCCCTTTATACCAAGAACATTGGCAATCTCATGAGGGTCTGAAACAACAGCAACAGTGCCGTGAGGAAGAACAGCCTCAGCAAACCTTGAAGGCGTGAGCAAAGAACTCTCTATGTGAATATGAGCATCAACCAGACCAGGAATTATGTAAGTATCAAAATCCTTCAGGACCTTTGTCATACCCCTTATCTTACCGTTCTCTACCTCCAACTCTGCCGGAAAGACCTGCCCTTTCAGAACATCAACAACATTCCCCCCTATTTTCATACACTTCTGGAGTGGGCAAAAATTTATATAATTTACCTTAAACCTAATGGTTATGACAAGCATAGTCATAGAAACAGAGGGGAAGAGAATAGAGGTATGGCTCAACGAAAGCCAGGCAGCAAAGGAATTAGTCGAGAAACTACCCCTAGAATCAAAAGCTAACCTATGGGGGGAGGAAGTGTACTTCTACATAAAGCCAAGGCTAACACCAAGCAAGGACGCAAAGCAGGAAGTAAGGGTGGGAGACTTCGCATACTGGCCTCCTGGACCAGGACTCTGTTTGTTTTTCGGAAAGACACCATCATCAAGAGGAAATGAGCCAAGGGCAGCAAACCCAGTAACAGTCATAGGGCAGGTAGTGAGCAACATAGAAGACTTGAAGAAAATAAAGAACAAGGACAGGATCATAGTAAGAAAGGTCTAACGCTTCTTGCCATAATTCTCCCTAAGATGGTTTATTATGTTCTGAACACCGTTAACATCTTTAAGATAAGCAGTATCCATCAAGAACGGAACATCATGCTTGCCACCATGCTTATCAAGATAATCCCACTTGGGATCATCATCATGCTCTATGTTTATTAGGACAACATCAAGGCTCAGCTTGGTAAGCTCTTCCCTAACAACCTTGCTGTGACCGCACTGCTCGTACTGCCAGAGTATCAGGACCATACCAATAATACGAATCAGAACCTTTTAAGAATTATCAAATTGCAATATAAATAAGGTAAGCATCTGTTATAACAACCAAAGAAAAGAGAACATATTCTATTATGCCTCCTGTGGTTATTGGGCCCTGCAATCTTCTTTCTGAAAAAGGCTGAAAGAAAGCAACACCACTAGGGGTGAAAGCATCAAGAAAAATATGAGAGAGATAACCTAACACAGGAGCAAAGGCAATGTAACTTACCGTGAAAAGATAAACCGACAAAAGGAGCAACAGGAAAGCAGCAAACAAGGAATGCAAGATACCCCTGTGACCAAGAAAGAACTCAACGAACCAGGACAGAGGCCTCACCCTCTTCCCAAAACCACTATGGGGGGTGTCAACATCAACAACAAAAGCGCCAAGGCAGGCCAATGGAATAAAATAATAAGGGTTGGAAGTAAAGAAATGGAGAAAAACAAGAGAAAGAAGGAATGCAAAAGCAAGATGGGTTTTGAGCATCATAATTACTTAACTAGCTTGTTTGTTATAGATTTGTAAGCCTGATTACTAGGTTTCCCAATCACAACAACATCATCTTTCTTAACCTCAAAAAACTTATTTGTCGTTGAATCAACAAGGACTCCCTCCGCACCTTTAGGATTCGCACCCCAAACATTCTTGGAGATTGTACGATACTCCTTAACCCTTGAATTCTCATACCTGTAAACATAAACAGCATCCCCATCTTTAAGGGACTTCATCTCTCCAGAGCTAACATCAAGATAGGGGTGTATCAACGCACCGGGATTGGCAACAGGCGTGTTTATAGTAACACCACCAGGTATGTCAACATCATAATCGACGTATTTGGCGCTGTAGGTTGGAAGGATATTTCCTTCTGTCACCCCATTTTTGTATGACCAATAAAACCCACTACCAAAAACCCCAAAGGCCATGCCCTCCTGAACAATCACACCATCTTTTGGTATAATACTCTGCGTGTTGGCCTGAGACGGAGGAATGCTAGCAGGGGTCGGCGCTGAGCTAACAGGAGTCGGAGTTGAACTGACAACGGAAGGTGATGGGGAAACACTAGGCGACCCGGTTATAGGCTGCGGATTTGTAGACTTGATCTTGCCGGCAAAATAATCACTACGCAACTTCTGCCAATCCTCATCACTCATACCATAAGGCTTCTTGTTGATGTAATTCTCAAGATAATAAGTTTCAATAGTCTTATCGATCTCACCCTGAGTCAAAAACTTTTCAGCCGAACTCGGAACCTGCCTACCAGCATTGTTAGCAGGGTGGATAACAACCTGACCAGTACTCACGCTTGATGTAACAACAGTAACCAGCGGTTCTGCCATCACCTGAGCATCAACCTCCATACCGTCCAACTTCCAGGTGCTGTATGCACCACGGAGCCTATCATAACGGGCCATAACATCCGTCTGGAAACCATTAGCGCTATCAGCACTGCCAAGCTTCTGCTGGAGAACATCGAAGTAACTTCCTTTTGTAGAGGCATCCTTTATTGCTTTCTTATCCTCTTCACTTAAAGATAATATTCTTGCCAGCTCATAATCAACAGCAACATCCCAAGGGGTATCACCTTTCTTTACTTTTATCTTATTCGCATCTTCAGCCTTTTTCTGCTCTGCCCCAGCTTTTGATGCGTCAGGAGAACTGACTATCTGGCAATAGAAATCGTCAGGACTGCAAACATAAGGATTGTACCTTGGATCAGTGATACCAACGGGAGTTAAGCCACTGATTAAAGAATCTGTAGGTATCACCATATCAGAGGAGGTTGTGAAGCTGGAAGGGTTGTACTTAAGCGGCCTATCAATCATTGATTTTACAAAAGCATTGGACTTCATTGACAAATCGGCGATGTCAGGATCCAAACCCTCATCTATTGTGAAAATAGCCTTTGAAGTCGGCTTAATCTTAGGAGCAAGTATGTAATCATTCTTCGTCGTGCTAACCCTAACACCACCATCCTTCTCAGGTGTAAGAACAACAGGCTTAACATCCCTCCAGAAAGGAGTATCACCAGACCTAAGCTTATCAAGAGTAACGTCACCATAAGAAACCGTAACGTCACGGGCCTTAGCCCTAACCTCCATATTCAACAAATCACCATTAGGACTCAACTTCATCTTAACAGTATCCATCAACATAGTGCCACGATTCGTCTGACCCTCAAGATTAATCACAGTACCATCCTTGAGCTTGACAGTCTTCATCGTGCCTTCAATCAGGGTGTTACCATCCTTATCCTTCTTGACATCCATGAAACCTTCCTGATGATCCCACTTCGCAGAATCAGCAGTGATCTCAGTGCCACCGACCTTGAAAACCTGATTCTGATTGTCAATCTTGTTAGACCATAATATCTTACCTTCTTTTAGGGTGCAATCCTCAACATCACCCTGCTTCTTCATTTCCACTTTCATAGTGCTTCCTGGAAGCATGCTGTAATCCTTACCGCAGAAAGAAACAGCAACAGGATCCTTCTTTGTATCATCAATCAAAGTTCCAGGTTTTGGAGTTGCCTCAATTATTTTTTCCTGTGCAACTGTAACATCAACGGAGGTTGTGCACTTCTTCTGCTTAGTTTTAGGGTCTTCAGTGCATGAAACCTTATCAACCTTAATCTCACTGTCAGCAGGAAGATCAAGAGGAGGGTTGCCATTTATCTGAGCCTTCATGCCCTCCTTACCAGCAACAACATCAGCCTTCGTAACCTTATCGTTAGTCAGGCCCTGCTTAAGATCATAATCGATGAACCCTTTCTTCCAGTCGCCATTGAAAAGGTTTTCCATATCCTTAGACTCAAAAACAAACCTAGACCTTGACCCGATGCCCTGAGGGTTGTAAGGCTTAAGCGTTACCTTTTCCTCAACAGCCTTAACTTCTGTCAGCTTCAGGTCTGAGGCGTGCAGATAATCAACAGTCTCCTTAAACTTCTTCGGGTCCTCATTACCAAACTTGAGCGGGTCAAAATTCTTTGCTGTCTTCACTTCTTTACCACTCGCATCCTTCTCCTTTGAAAAAATAAACTGACCGCTTTTCGCAGGGATTGGTGATGAGTCAGTAAGCTGCTTCATCTGCTGCTGCATCGTGAAAACCTGACCCAGTGTTGCAACCTCCTTATTACTCTTCGAGGCCTCCTGCATTGCAGTACTTGAAAGACCTGAAACAGGGTCAAGCAAAAGCTGACCAGTCTGGAAGCAACCATTACAACTCTTATCAAGCTCACCAGTAAACTGGGTGGTAATCTTACCAGAAGGGTCAACAACCCAACTCAAAGCCTCTGTACCTTCCGGTCCAGTTGCAGTACCAAGAGCCTTGACAGTCCAACTGCCATCCTTAAGAGCGATAGCCCATGAAAGAACGTCACTGGGATTCGCCTGCTTATTCTCAGCAGAAAAAGAAATCGAGCTAAGAAGAACAACAAAGACCATGAAAAGAGCAACCTTCCTCATCTGTACCTCACCGCAAACCTGTAATTATACAAAACATCACGATAAACCGATCTTGAATCCTCCAACGAATACAAGAAAGTCTTGTTGTCATAAGGATAGATGTCAACCTTAACACCCAAACCAATAAGATAGGAAACATCAATATTCTTAGGGTCAGAAATCGTCCTCTTAACTATGCTGTCAGAAATGTCATGCAAGAACTTAATCCTTAAAGGATATTCAACCTCATAAGGATCGTCAACCTTGAAAGTGTTTTCCCCTTCGGTCACGGTAATGGGATAATCAACAGACACCCTCACCTTATCATCAAGGAAATCAACAGACGTTGAAGGTTCCTTGGCAACAACATTCAACTTGCCAAAATCAACGCTGGCCAAACAACCAGGCAGAAAATCATTCATGGAATTCGAAAACTCCCTCCTGAAATCAACAAGGGTTGGAAGAACATTCTTGCCCTTGTCATAACCATAAGCAACGCTGAAATCGTCATTAACAAAAGCCTTATCACCCGACGGAACCAGAAGACCTCCCTGCTCACCGAGATAGTAAAAGGTTATCAGGCTGTTAGCCTCAACACAACGCTGAACATGATCTTGAATTTCCCTGATGTCAGCAGGCAGAACAACCTGCTTCTGCAGGATCTTGGTTGAGACAGTCTCAGTAATTGCAGAACGATAAAAGACCATCAGGAGTATGAGAATAACAAGCACTACACCAAGAACTACAAACAAAGTAAGCTGACCCCTCTTTTCCATGACTAAAAATATAGAAGAGTGATATTTAAATCTTACGTCAGAACTCAGCAGCCAGGGTTGCGGCAATCTCTTTGGCATCAGCCTCATTCAAATCCTGGGCCATTATCTCAACGCGGTCAAACATTTCATTCTTGTTGATCCTTCCTGAAACAAAGAAACTCTTGCCAAGCAAATCTTTCTTCTTTTCCTCAAAATCAACAGGATTGGATTTAAGAAAGGAAATATCATTCAAGCCAAAAACCTTTGAGGCAAGATCCCTGAACAAAACAACACGGACGTTATCAGTGCCGTCATCCAAAAGCATGTTGATTATGGGAACCTGTTTGGGTAAAACATGACCGTGCTGCTCACACCTGAACTTGTCACCCTCAGGAATAACCTTCTTATTGCACTCAGGGCAGGCATCATAAAAACGAGGCTCAAAAACCTGGACAACAGTACCGAAAACCTTTGCAAAATCACCAGCAACCAGGTCCTTAATCTTCTTGGAACCGAACTCACGCCTGCCAGGCATCTGGACAGAAACGCCATTAACCTCCTCACCAGGAGGATTGACAATAATCTCATTACGACCGCTCAAGTGGATTTCCTTAAAACCCTGATTCTCCCTCACCATACCCCCAACAATCTTAAGAACATCACCCTCATTGAACCTCTGGAATATCTCGATGTGATTCAAATCCCACAGAACAATCCGGATGCTGCCTGTCTCATCAGCAATGAAAAAAGAAGCAACCTTACCTTCCCTGGTTGCGGTCTTGAACTCGCGAACCTCATACTTCCTGACAACCTTGCCAACCAGCTCATTAACACGCAAACCCTCAACCATCTCCTTGACCTTGTAACGCTTCTTGTTAATGTCAGGAAAAAGCGTGATGCCCACCTCATTCGCAATTATATGAGCAGCACCATCCCGGGAGATAAGGCCAGCTAGCTGCTTGAGCTTGGCATCTATCTTAGCATTGATCTCAACATCAGAAAGCCCCTTCTCCTCTTTTATTCTTCTGATGATCTCATCATAAGTAACCCTAAGCATCATCAAGGCTAAAAAAATTTAAGAGGTTTATTAAGTTTTGTGTTACAAAAAAGATAAATCAAATCTTCCTAATAAGAATCTCAGGAACGGATATCTTATCAGAATAGTAGTAGTTCACCTGCATCTGGAGCTGGCTCTTAACCGGCTTCTCAGCATTGAAAGGGACTGTACACCTAATAACCTTCTCATTAGCGGTGTTAAGTATAACAGAACCGCCAGAGCCTATGTCCTGCCTCTCACCTGCATTCTCATAATAACATGAAACATCACGCTCAAGAACCTGAAGCTCAACATTTTTCTTCTTATCATCCTCGGTCTTCGGGAAGCAGTTCGAAACAACAGAGCCTGAACCTACAACCTTAATCTTGAAGCTGAACTCAGTCGAAGAACCATCGCTCTTCTCAACAAGCTCGCTCACGTGAACAGGAGAATTGGAATTATCACCACCACCTATTGAACCCTTGCTGACATCACTCGTCTTGCCGCCAATCCAGAAGTTGTCAGAAACAACCTTGGTCTCATAGGGATAGCAGACCTCAACCTGCAAATCACCTGACTTGATTATTCTGTCGGCAAACATCTTCTCAGGATTATAAGACGTGGAACCTATGTCAACGTTAACATCACCACCAACACCAGACTCATCAATCATGCCAACCACTTCAGGATTAACCGCCTCCAGAATGTTAGGGTTGAAATTGTTGTCAAGGCCTGTAACACGGACCATGAAAGCACCTGAAGGGATGTTGAAAGTCCCTGTATTCTTGACATTGACGATAAACTTGATGTTCTTGTCACGGCCAATCTCCTTGACAGGAGCGTCCTCAACAAAACTCATAGATATACCAGAAGAGCCGCCGAAACCCTTACGAGTCGTGGTCTCACCACCACCGCCGAAAAGACTTCCTATAGAACATCCTGATACGAAAAACAGCAACACAATCAAAAAAATAATCCTTCTCATCTCACACAACCTCAAAATTGTTTGACTCCCTAACCTCATAAGTATAAGACAGCTCCACGTTCATAAGCGACTTGTAATTACGGGCCTCAATCCCTGTAATGGTGCAAGTCGCAGTGCCCTTCTCCTCCTTGGCCTTGAAAACAAGCGGACTACATGTAACACTTCCAGGAGCATTATACAACTTAACATTAACCCTCTTATTAACCTTATCACTATCATCACCGCACGCATCCTTTTCCATGGAAGGATCATAGAACCTGCCCTCACCATTATGAGAAACCTCAATGAACAAGGACATGGTATACTCGTCATCGCCAGTCGTAAGAAGCTCCTGACTAACACTACCAATCTGGATCGGACCGCTCGAGACCCCACTAACCTTGGCATCCTGCCTCGACTTGCAATCCTTTGAAGTGAAAACATCCTTTGCAACACACGCCTCAACAGAAGCATAAGTCTTGTAGTCATACCTGACGATTGAGGTTATTGAAAAATCATTTACAACAAGCTCACCCATAATAGGAGTGCCCTCCTCAAACTTTATCGTCTTTGATTCTCCCTCAGACTTCTCATCCTGCGAACGGGACCTGCTGTAAAGGGAAAACTCCTCACACTTGCATGGATCAGAACCCTCAAAAACATCAGAATTCAAACCAGTTATGCATACCATCCCCTCAGTGTCAGACTCTCCATCATTCTTCACATTAACAACAACCCTCAAAGGAATGTCCTTGGAGACCTTACCCTTCTCAGGAGGCTGAAGAATCTCAACAGTAACAGACTTGGTACCGCCGATGAAAGCCTTGCCACCCCCACTCGGGGAAATCATCTTAATCCCAGGAAGATTCTTGAAAAAACTATTAACACTATCCAAGCTCGAACAGCCTGAAACAAACACCAGCAACACCAGCAATGCAATTATCTTCTTCAAGCAGTACCACCCTCAGTGATATTAACAGGAATAGGTTTCTTGGAAACGGTTATGACATCAGACTTCTCATTGAATATGTATTCATAACCAACATCAACATGATAAGAGGTCTCAAAACCAGCCTTCCTTCCTGCAACAAGGCTGTCACTTATCTTCAGCCAGCACTCAAAAGTCTGGAGATTCATCTGCTCGCCAGAGCCGAAGGCAGACACCCTTGAAAGCATGCTCGTGTCAGCATCATACTTAGTGAACTTGCCTGTCTCAGAAGACTCCTGGAAAGGACAGAGCTCAGAAACAGGGCTCAGCTCCCTATCAATAGTCACACCATTAGGAAGAATCAGACTCATAGAATTAATCTTAATGACCTTGCCATCCCACCTGTTGATAAGACTCACACCGACAAGAGGAACAGGATAACCCTCACCAACAACAACAGGCTGTTTCAAATCCTCGCTGACACCGATACCGACCTCAACAGGCTCACCATTATAAAGTGCTTTTATTGGAAGCTTGTCCTCCTTCCTGTTCTCCTTGAAGAAATCCTTACCCTGCAACGCCTCATACTCCTTAGAGTTCAACAGATAAACCTTCATCGAAGACCTCTGGGTCGGAATCTGAAAAGACATGTTACCCCTAACAGTCAGGGTCTTATCCTCCTCAATCTTATCGCTGGTCTTGAAATTGCACCTCAGGTTGTTGGCAACAGCAGAAGTCTCAGAGGAAAGCTTCAAAGATTCAGAAGGAACCTTCCTCACCTCACCATTAACAGCATCAGCAGGATCAACACTGCAGTCAAGCTTCAGGTTTATGTTCTCAACACCAAGACCTACTGTAACAACATACTTGAAACTTGCGGTAGCGCCTGCAGGGATTTTTTTCGCACCCACAGACTCAAACTTCACAAACTTAACACCATAATCAACAGCAGTAGAGTTCGAAGATGCAGTCCAGATGTTACCAACCTCCTTAGGCCTCTGGACAAACAGGTCAGTGAAGAAACGCGCAACATCCTGATAACTGCTAACACCAGTCGCTATCAACCTCTGACCGCCGGCAGAGCCGAAATAATAATAACCGTAGAGGCCGCCGAAAACAAGCATGAAGAGAATCCCTATAGTAAGAACAGCGGTAAGACCGCTCTGCTTCTTCTTCTCAGGTTGCTGAGACGCAACATACGGCTCAGTTCTCTGATGCTGCTCATCGTATTGAGAATCGTCGTTTCGCGCCATGAATTACCTCTTTTTTCAACAAAAAACAATTAAGTTTATTAATATATAAAGGTTTTCAAACAAATATGGCTTTAAACATCTGCGTTGAGGCGCTGATAAGACTAATCCTTGAGATAATCAACTATGTTTTCGGTGATGTCACACTGCTATTCAGGGGGCATCCAGAGGCATTCTGGACAGTCGTGTTACCCGAACTTCTGAGAACGATATCATGGATATTCATCTTCTTCCTCATCAAATACCTGGTCAAGGTAAAGATACTGGCAAACCTCATAATCATAGGAATACCGATAGTGCTGAAACTGATAGCAACAGCATTCGCAGCAATACCAATAATAGGATGGCTGTTCTCAGGAGCAATACTCGTCACATCAGCAATACTCTCAGCAATAGCATGGGGATTCATAACAATAACAGAAGATGAAGTACCCTTCTACCTAAGAATGGTAGGCCTGCCGGGGATGATGATTTTGGGAGCGGTATCAGGAGCGATAGGAGTGTTCGGGATGGTGATAGACGCAGGAGCGATTGTAGCATTATCAACCATAGCAAGATGGGTCATACCGGGATCAACACTAATAGTACTGCTATTAACACTCTGGTCACCGACATGGTTCTGCGAGATGCTCAACGGAAGCCTGAAAATAATAGCAAACGTCAGACAGGAAGGGCTCATCGAAGGCATATCACAATCGCTGATGATGATACCGCTATTCAAAAAGCGAGTCAAGGATAAAGATTAGACCTTTCAGATTCTTCTTAGCAAGATATTCTTTCGGAATGCTGATAACAGAATTAACCCTGTGGGAGGGAGAGCCGACAAACAGATTTGGACCAATCTTATGAGACTCTCCTGTACGAACATCAGACAAGTAAGACTCTACCTTGCTGCCAACAGACCTCCTGTCAATCCGTAAATCATAAGGCCTGCAATAAAAACCGTCCTGGGGCTGATAATAAAAATTAGACCTAAGGCTCTTAACATCATCAGCAAAATACACACCAGCCAGAAAACCCAACGGAACAACCAGATATTTTATTTTATTTAACAAAGCAACCACCCCCTTTTCGAAAACATTACAACAAAAAGGAAGGGATTAATAAGAGTTGCCCAAGAAAAAACAGAAGATTTGCGAAAAATATTCAAGAATTCTTATTAAAAACAACTGCATAGAATACAGCATGAGAAAGCTGAAAGCGATAGGGCTTGCGATAATGCTCACAGGAGCAGCAATGCTCGGCGATTCCTGCAACATAAATGACAAGATAGTCAACCCTATAAGATACAAGAACGTGAAAGTGGATCCCAAAACCTACCAACAACCGTTCAAGCTGAGGAAAAAATACTCCGTCAATGAAAAAGGCATGCTGGAGGTGCAGATAGGGCACAACGACAAGTGGTATCTGGTTGAAAAAGAACTGAGAGTCAACGAAAGAACACTCGAACAGATGATGAAAGAGAAGGGAGACGAGTTCGCAAGAAGCATAAGGGAAAAGTACGAGCAGAAACAGCCGATCATAAAAGAATACCTGAACAAGATAACCGACATGTACAAGGAAATATTCCAAGGAGGAGAAGATGGGAGAGCTGGTAAGACTGGTCAATGAACAGGAATCATTCCTGAGAGGTATACAGAGAGAGGCAAGGGCAGGAAACAACGCATACGAACTCATGGCATACCCAAAAGGTTACGTGGGAGTGCAGCAAAACGTAAGGGACATAATAATAGTGGGACAGATAGTAGGAAAGGAAGTCGGCTATGAAGGAGATAATTTAGGAAGAGCATACCAGAAAGCAAGAAGATTCTTCAGCGAAAAAATACTGGGAAAGAAAAAACACACAATAGAAGAATTACTCGACATGCAATCAAGGAACATAGCACTCCTAAGCACAAACCTGAGAAACATAAACGAAGAGGCAAAAGAAGAAAGGACCAACATAATAAATTACTACGAAGAGATATGCGACGAATTCAGGCAGAACATACTCACAAACCCTGAAAGACAGAAAAAACTCAGGATGAAAACACAGGAATTCTCAACTCTAAGGCAAAAAATCAACGGGAAAAGGTATGACCAAGAATACTTTGATATTGAAAAAAGATTCAGGGAGACAAGAAGGCAGCAGGCAGAAGAAGAACACGAATACACAATGAGGATGAGAGACACGGTAAAACTCGAACAGGAAAAGGGGTTCCTCGACATCATGGAACAACTATTGACAAAATCAATACACCTCAGCGAGATGTACACAAGAGAAAGCGAATACATACAGAGACACGTCGAAAGGACGAAGAATGCATACATAAGGCTGATAAGACAGCAGGGACAGTTCTTCCTGCTGAGAAACGGAGTGGAAAAGCTGAAAGACTACATGGTAAACCTGCAGAAGGGAGTTATAAGAGGGATATCAGAGATGAACATGGTCGTGAACGGAACAGACGCATTAAACGCAGTGTACGCACCAAACATGGGAAACCTCAAAGCAATAATAGAAGACATAAGGAACGCAGAGAACGAAAGGGCAATACAGATGGAAAAAATGCTAGGGGGAAATAAGCTTCTCAAATGAAAAACCAACCTTCTCGGCATGAGCAAGCGTAACATAATAAAAATTGTTGCCCTCACTCCTCAACATCATATCAGGCCTAAGGAAATACCAGCCCTCACGGTCAAAACGGACTCCAACCCAGGGCTCTGCACCAAAACGGCTTGCAAATGTAACCAACTGGTCAATCTCCTCATTAGGAAAATACTTCTTAGGGTCACGGACAGACTTGCATTCAATAGCAAGGTAACGCTTTGTGTTCGATGCGAGAATGTCAGGAGAAGGCAATGGGACTGAACCAGAACCTGGTGCGCGCAGAGCTGCCCACACACCAGTATCCCAGAACTTATGCAACAATTCCCTTTCCGCTTTACTCCCTTTAGATTTAGTGCTCATAAAAAGAAAAAATAGGAACTTGAATTATAAGTTTTTCTATCTCATAACCCAAGCAATTACCATGCCACCCAAAAGGTAGATAACCAGGCTCTCAAAAGCCCAGTAGAGCACAAGTGCAGCAGGCAGGTTGATCAAAAGCAACATCATAAGGAAGCCTGAAACACCGCCGATAAGGAAAGCGAGAACACCGAAGTTCAAACCTTTCCTGGCAACAGTCTTACCCGGAACAGAGTTCTTGACAACCCCATAAACAAGAGCCACAAATATCCCGCCAACAACCCCAAACAATATAGAATAGAGGTAAAACGAAGCTGGTGGAGGCCCTGCATTAGGCATCATAATCTTAGACCAAACACTAAAGTAGGCCGGATTGGTGTAATAACCCATCGTAAGCCAAGAGCCAAGCGTGTGGATTATTTGAGACAAAAAAGCAAAAAGAACCCCAGCCCAGAAAACCTTCCAAATGCTGAATTTCATGTTAAACAAGAAATCAAAGAAGTATAAAAGGTTTTTGAAAAAAAATAAAGCTTTTTACAAACCACAAATACTTTTCAGGCTAACACTCGTTATGTTGGAGCATTGTTTCAAGGATAAATAACAATCATCTCTATACCTTTGAGACGATATTTCTTGACAAACTTCACCCTTACCAAAATCGTATCGCTTTTTATTAAGTTCCACGACTTTGTAGACACAATAATCTTTGTTTAAGGGACTTTTTGCCCTGCACAAATCCAATGCAGTTGGAACATCCTTACCTGTAACCCCATTCATTACCGTAAACAATTGGTACATTTCAAAGAGTTGCGGCCCAACTACCCCCAATACCAAAAAAATAATAAAAGCTCCAATAAATGTCCTTTTGAATACCTTTTCTTGTTTCAGATTTGTTGGATCTTCAAAATTAAACGGCTTTTTGTTGTTATAAAAGTAATCTTTTCTCTTTAATAAGTACCATAAAAATAGTGAATCAAATAATATGCTGAAAACGGGGGAATAAATCTGGTTAAAGGATTCAAGATTAAATAAAGTAGTAACAAAGTATATTGCAGAAACTAATACCGATAAGCTAAACCAAACCAGAGCCAATTTATACAGGGAATATACCCTCTTGTTGATACCTACCAAAATTAAAATTGTAACTACTAATGAAATAATAATGAATATATCACCTAGTGGACCACTTAGAAATCCAAAAAGTGCGATATTTGTAAACAGCGTCCTTCTCAAAATAAGGGAGATAATGTTACCAACTATCCCTAAAACCAGTAATACTCTAATCCATCTTAGCCCATCTGGAAGTTTTTGTTTTTTAGGCATATTACCCAGTAAATTAACAAACTACCTTGCTTAAATATATTATTGTTATCCTCTCGATAAGAACTTCCTTTTTAAAAAAAATAAAGAAAAATAAAGCCTTACAAATCCCTAGGCTTAACTGTTGATCTGTTATTGTCCTTTGCCCTTCTAGCGGCATCAGCAACCAATTCTTCAACTTTCTTGCTGAGAGCCTCAGCAAAGTCCCCAGAAACATTCATTCCCTTTGCATATTCTTTTATCTTACTTCTAACAACCAATAAATCTGCCATGTTTATCACAACCTCCAATGTTTTTAGATAAGCGGAATAAGGCTCTAAAGCCATAAACTCGCTATTACAACGAAATTAGGAAAAAGAAGTGGTATATAAACTTTTTCGTTAAATTTTTCTGAAAATCACAACTTTATAATACATGTTAGAAACAAAAATTTCCCTCTCTTTCACAGGTTTAAAGCCAGCTCTCTTGGCACAAACCAACAAAAGCTCTGGCTTGTGCGAAATCAAAGTCAAAGAGCCAGAATCCTTCAACATGTTCCTAGCCTGGTGGAAGAACTCCCTGTAAACACTCTCGATGGCAGCCTGCTTCTTCCTCTTGGAAATGAAAGGAGGGCAGGTTATTATGAAATCAACAGAATTCTCATCAACCTTCATATCAAGAGAGTCAACATTAGATTTGACAAACTTAACCTTCGCATTGGCAAGCTTCGCATTGATCTTAGCAGCCCTTATGTTATTAGCAGACTCATCAAGACCAACAGCGCTCTTGCAGCCAACCAAAGATGCTTCAATGGGGATGACACCATCCTTGCAGAAGGGATCAACAACTATGCTTGATTTCTTCACTCCTGAGAACTTTATTGCTGCCGCAGCAAGGCAGGCGTTGATCGATGCACTGAAAGACTTGATCCTGTAAGAACGCTTGCACAAATCATTCATGGCAAGAAGGCCTATGCAACAATTGTCATCAACAATGTCAACTATTACAGTGTTGTCTGGATTCTTCAGATTCACTTTAAATCCCTTTTTGTAAATGACTTCACCGACATCCTTCTCTATTATCTTTGAATTGAAATCATGCTGGCCCTGCCTGAAACAGCGGACAACAAAAGAACCCTTTAAAGAGAACTTCAATTTAGAGGACTTTGATATTAAATCTTGCAATGAGGAAAACCTGAAATGGCCCAGGTAAGAATAAACCCTGTTAACCAATCTAGGAGAAAAACCCTTCAAATCCTTAGCCTCAAACAACATATGACCATCATAAATCCTCTTACAAGGAGATTTTACTTCCTTACAAGCAAGGTCTTCAGCACCCTTCATCGTAACAGCAACATATTTCATTTTTTTACCTCAAAGTTAGGGAACTCAGCCCTGTACTTCTCCTCAACAACCTCAACGTTCTTCACAACAGCACCCTTAGGGCCCTTATGACAGAACTCAACCATCTCAGCAACAGAATCATCATTACCCTCAAAAACAGCCTCGAGATGGTCGTTGAAGTTACGGACAAAACCCTTCACATGGAGCTTCTCAGCCAACAGCTTAGTGTTATGCCTGAAGAAAACTCCCTGGACAGTACCATAAACAAAGACATGGGTACGCCTCATAGGACCTCCGCGACATACAACTCATTCTTATCCTCAACAATCCTGACCCTAACCTTATCACCAACCTTAGCCAGGCAATCATTGATGCTTATGCAACGGTTATCAGCAACGCCAATCACCTGATTCTTAATCCAGCCAGGAGCTTTTATTACAACACTAATCTTGTCCCCTTTCTTGAAAACAGATGGAAGACGAGGCATCTTAGTTATCTTGAAATTATGCCTTGTTAATTTAAGTTTGGTACCATATTTCTTCTCAAGGGCATCAAGCTGCTTGTAGAACCTCCACCAGTTAACATGCTTAGCCTGCTTCAGCTTCCTACCATACTTGTAAATCTCATACTTTTGAATACCGAGCTTCACATCCAAAGACTTTGCAAACTTGACAATATCCTCAATATCATCATCATTAACCTTCGGAAGCCAGACAGGAGCTATCAACAACTCAATCTTAGACTTAGAAATGTGCTCAGCAACTTTCATTACCTTTTTTATGTCATAAGCGTTTGCCCCACACAACATCCTGGCCTTATCAGGATTCAAAGTGTTCATGGAAAGGTTAATCCTCTTAATGCCTGCCTTCTCAAGATCATCAACAACCTTCTCTGTAAGGAGAACACCGTTGGTCTGCATTGACATGAAAGAAACACCCTTAATCCTTGAACATTCTGCAACGAGCTTAACAAAATCCCTGTAAGTCAAAACCTCACCGACAGAATCAAAATTCAATTCAACACCCTCACCCTTAAACCTGACTATGTCCTTGATCCAGTCAACAAGATAAGGAAGATCAACCTCATAACTATTAGGGTGGACAGAAACATCATTAGCATTAGTGGAACAGAAAGGACACCTGAGATTACAGACACTCGTGGGCCTGACCTGAATCAGATTAGTGCCCCTGTCAATTATGCCAAAGGCTATGCAACCTATAAGCGGGATACCCGAATCCCTTGTAATCCTGACCAGCCCCATAAAAAAAAGGTCCAGAAAAAACTTAATAAAGCTTGTGATAAGGATATTTGAGGCATGAAAAAAGACACATACCACCTTTTTGCAGAAGAAGGAAACCCGAAGGGTTACGGCTTGCCCAAAGTGCACGTCATCACGTCGGGAATAAAGTTAGATGGAGAATGGGAGAATATAGTAGGTATAATGAAAAAGGTGCCAAACCTAGAGAACATGGTGGCGGTTTACGAGGTCCCGGCAAACATGAAAAGCATGAAGATGTACAGGGACCTGACACCAAAAGAGATAGAAACATGGATAAAGGATCTAGCACAAGGAAGTAAAGATGAGAACTATACAGATAAAAGAAGCACTAAAAGATGAACACTTCTTCATAGACGTCAGAACGCCTGCAGAGTTTGAAGAGTCAACAATACCCTGGGCCATAAACATACCACTTTTCAGCAACGAGGAAAGAGCGATAGTCGGAAAGCTCTACACTCAAGTAGGACAGAAAGAGGCCATGGAGAAAGGATATGAGTTTGTCAATGAAAAACTACCACAACTCCTTGAAAGCGTCAGGAAACACAAGGAGAAAAAGCTAATCGTGTTCTGCTGGAGAGGCGGGATGAGAAGCAAATCACTCGGGATGCTGCTAGAAAGCATAGGATTTGATGTCATGCAGCTAGAAGGAGGACACAAGGCATACAGAAATTATGTTATTGAAGAACTGGAAAACTACAAGGCAAAGGGAAAGTTCATAGTCCTCTATGGGATGACAGGGTGTGGAAAAACAAAGATGCTGAAACAATTCAAAAACTCACTAGACCTTGAAGGACTGGCACAGCACAGAAGCTCACTCTTCGGGGACATAGGGCTGAAACCAAGAAGCCAGAAGATGTTTGAGGCATTACTGGTGAAAAGACTTAACGAACTGAAAGATTATGATCACATAATAACAGAAGGGGAGAGCAGGAAGATAGGCAGGGTGGTAATACCAGAATCAATATTCAAGGAGATGCACAGGGGAATAAATGTAAAAGTTGAAGCAAGCATGGAGCAAAGGATATGCAACCTGATAGAATGCTACTCAAACAAGGAAGATGAAAAGATAATAGAGAAGATAAAAATGCTCAGCAAAAGCTTAGGCAAAAAAAGAACAGAAGAAATGCTCAAACTCTTTGAAGAAAAGAAATTCGAGGAAGTCGCAAGAATACTGCTTGAAGAATACTACGACCCATTGTATTCACACACGATAAACAAGCAGGAATACGCAATGACAATAACACCTGAAGAGATAGAGAACATAAAAAAACTCATTCTTCTTTCTTCACATATTTAGGGTAGACATTCGTGTCCATAAAAACTTTAGAAGTACGTATTGCCAAACCTTTCTCTTTCTTAACCATGTCATCGGAATTCATCAATGCATTGCCAAGACAGACCAGCTCATCCTTCAAAGTAAAGACAGCAACCAGATCATCAGGATTGATGCCAGAATGGACCTTGCTTATCCCAGGAACAGAAAGAACAGCACCATGACAGAGAGAATCAACAGTGGTATCAAAAACCCAAACCTTAGGAAGATGTGAGACAGCATACTCCAAATGATGGATAACTTCCCTAATCAACTTATCATTATTATCAGACTTCCAGACCTCATAAGCATCCTTCAAATCATGAAGAGAAACCCAGTTATCATCCCTGAAAGGACCTGCCTTCGTCCTAACCAACTGAACCATGTGGGCACCAACCTTAAGATTCAAACCCCAATCATGAACCAACTTCCTTATGTAAGTACCCGCCTGACAACCAACCCTGAAAAGAACATACTGGCCATCAACCTCAAGAATATTAAGATAATATATCTCACGGACACGCTGCTGCCTCTTAATAGCAGAACGTCTTGGGGGTAATTGATTTATCCTCCCAGTCACCTTATCAAGGGACTTACGAATCTTATCCTCATCGACAGGATCATGCAAATACATCATACATACGTACTCCTTGCCGGCATTCAGAAGGGTCTGAACAATCCTAGTACCCTTGCCAAGAGCTATCGGCAGGACACCAGTAACCTTAGGATCAAGAGTTCCAGAATGACCAACCTTACTCAGGTTCAGAATCTTCTTGACGTAATCAGAAACCTGATGTGAAGTAGGACCTGAGTGCTTGTTAAGATTAATTATACCATAGTTGATCAATTCCTCAACGGTCCTAAGCTCAGGCCTCTTGCCATACTCATCACTCGTCGGGGCTTCATTCCTAACAACAACATTCCTCGTTACTTTCTCAAACGGCAACAGCTCTTCCATAACACCACCTATATGGAAAAGATTTAAAAAACTTTAGGAATAAGAGGACATCGTATCCCTCTTCTGCGCAAGATAAGACCTTCTGTCCATAAGTGAAAAAACCTTCTGCCGGTTGTTTGCAAAATACTGCTTTAGATAATCACACTCGTCCTTCGTCCTGCAGCCATTCCCCTGAGGAGGAATGATCCCCGCTTCCTTGCACAGAGGGAAACACACACAATCCTCAAGATGCTTTATCTCCCTAGTCACCCTCTTTAGCTCCTTGTCGACTCTTCTCATTTCATGACCTCCTGCGTTTACAGGGCATGCTAAAATTTCCAGAAATCAGTAGAGTGTAGAAAGGGATTCAATAATCCTGGTCAACACTCTGCCAGGATTATTGAAAATAATAGAACGCCCAATAGTTCCTAAGTCTAGCAAAACCTACAGAATCAGATTTTGCCATCGAATTCATTGCTAATTTAGAAAACATACAGGATATAAAAAGGTTTTGGTGGTGCACAGAATAAATATAGTATACATGCTAACAATACTTAAAAATTAAATGTACATACATCCTGTATGGAATTATCAGAAATTGTGGCAGACCTTGAAAGTTTTATGAAATCAAGCAAGCTACCCATATATGAGATACATCTTCGCGTATTTGACAAGGAAAAACACGACCTTGACATACTAACTTCATACATCAAATTAGAAAGGTATGCAAAAGAAAAACACCTAAAATTGGATGTGGAGTACTGGATAAATTCTACCAAGGTTCCATGCGTGTGCATTGAAAGGGACAGTTATAACCTCAGATTATTCGGGTACAAATACAGAATAAGCAAGGGCAGGATTATTCCTTCTTTTCCTCAACAGGATTAGGAACTTCTTTCTTCTCTTCTTCCTTCTTAACTTCAGGCTTTTTTTCCTTCTTCTCCTTCTTTTCCTTGACAGGCCTTTCCTTAACTTCCTTGCCTGTAACTTTCTCTTTTATCCTGTCAGCGAAGCCCTTCTCCTTCTTCTCAACCTTCTTCTCCTCAGGAGCGCCGACCAGCTCAACCTTGATGTAACTCTCTTCCTTGTCCTCGACCTTTGAGACTTTAACAGTAACTTTATGAGGAGGACTCTTCATACCCCTTGACCATAACTGCATGTTCAGATAACGACCAATCCTGACATCATCATTCTTCATGTGTTTTTGCACGAACGCCCTAACTGCAGAAACAGCCTTCTTGGCCCTCCTGTAATGGGCCACCTTAAGCCATTGTTTCCTCAATGGTATTGTGTAAGTTCTTTCGTCTGCCATCTTAAGCCTTTATCCTCGTCCTCTTCCAACTTCTCTTGACTGCAGTGTGCCTCGAAGGATGAACCTTCTTCCCAGTACCATATTTCTTAGGCACTGTCCAGAAAGGAGCCCACTTAGTCTGGGCCAACTTCTTAGCCAACCTTTTCTTCTTCCCGAATGGTTTGAATCTACTCATCTTCTGTTGAACTTGAACTCCCTCTTCTCAGGGGTAAGCTGCTGAAGCAGCTTCTTGAAGCCCTCATCATTGAGCTTCTCCTTTAACTGCCCAGACTCAACAGCCTGAGCGATGATCGCGATTGCCTGAATGGCTTTCTCGGGATGAGCAGCCTTAAGGTTGCCATACCTTGAAATTGCCTCTTTTGTCATGAACTGTTTTGCAATAGTTTCCAGCAACTCGATCTGCTGCTGCAACTGAATTTGTTTCTTCAGCTCTTTTCTTTGCTCAGCCATGTATTTTTTCTGCAAATCATCAAGCTTTTTTCTTCTTATATCTTCTATGCCATTCATTTTTTCAGAGTCTTGCCAACTCCGTCCAAGAACGCCTTACCTTTCGGCGTGATGAACCTTCCCTTATGGCCTTTCTTCTCTGTCTGCTTGATAAACCCAGCTGCCTCGAGCTGCTGAAGCATAACCCTTATGATCTTGCCAGAAGCCCTATACCTGTGCTCCGGCGCATGACCACGATTCTTCTTACTTCCGTAATTAGTCCTCAGCTTTGAAACGCCCAACGGACCTCTAAGATAAACCTTCCTCAGAATCGATGCAGACCTGTGGTACCACCAGTCAGAATTTTCAGGCGGCCTCTGCTTAGAATGACCTGTCTTGACAAAAACAGCCCATTTGGGAGCCTGAATAGACTCAACTTTCTTCAATTCCTGGGCTGCCTTTTCTATAAGAGAGTTAGCATCCACATCATAAACCGTAGGCATGTAGAATTCGACAAGAAAACGGGTTTAAAAAGGTTTCTGTTAATGCCTTCTACGTTTCCTATGCTTGTCGAAGGCCTTGGGAATAACAACCAAAGCAAGAATGAAGATTATAACAAGGAAAAGGGAGTACATAACGCTCATGGAGACCTCAACAAACCCCAAAGACAGAATAACGAGAAGTATCAGAAGGAAGATTACCAAGGCAACAGCAATGCTCTTCGTGTACCTCTCCATTTTACTAGGAAAGATGTTTTTTATTATATAAAAGTTTCTAAACAGGACTGGGGCACAAGTCAGCCAGAGAAAAGGATGGTTCTCTAGCGGTTTCTGAGGTGAGAAAGTCCTTGTAAGACAAAAGCTTGAGATAGGGGGTTGATTTGGGATCAAATACAAAATTCGGAAGGTAAATCCTCTGCCCTTCCCTAACATCCTCACCCTGATGTATGGTCTCATCCTTAGTCAATTTGAAAGCCTTCTCTATCCCTCCGATAAAAGAACTAGAGCTGTCATAAAAGTGGAAAAACCTGCCAACCTCAGGGACAACAACCTCATCCTCAACTTTCAGGTTAGGAAAAATAACAATCGACATACCATTAAAACAGCGGTAAAGCCAAAGCTTCCTAGTTGGCTTAAGGGCATGAATCTTTCTTCCATCAGAATCAAACTTGTAGTAATTGTCCATCAGGTCCTGGATTGAATGAGCATAGTAAATCTGGGGAAAAAGCTTCTCCTCCAGCCTATCACGCAAAGATCCAAATCTCTTGGTGTGCTCATTTATGTCCATCATTTACAAAACACCTAACTGTGATTCTTAACTATAGAGCAATCACCCGGAGGAAGGGCCTGCATGACCTCATCGAGAGCGATCTTGAAAGTAGTCTCATGCTCAAACTTCCTCTTGACATCTTTTGCGACGTCACTTTTTTTAACATTACCAGGCCTCAACAAAATGTCAAAGGCACAATTCTTCCTGATTGCAGAGTGAGGCCCGCACATGACAACACCATCCGATGTAATGCCAACGGCCAACTCAACAACAGGCTTGAAATAATTCCTCTTGCCATAAACCATGAAAGCACCCTTAGGCAGACCAAACTCCTTCTTAATCTGATCAGGAGAGAATGAATAAACATCGGTGGCAGCAAGCTTATTGCGCCAGGCACGTGAGAAAGATGCGGTCGCCTGGGCAGCCTCGTTCAAGGTTATGTCACCAGGCTTCTTAGACTCACTCTTAATTATGAAAAAAGGGCTTCCAGGAGACTCTGTGTGGAAAACAACATCATTCTTATCAAGATGCTTCTTAACAACAATGTCATTTGTGGTTGCGTCACGACCGCCAACACACAAGAAACCTTCAGAGCTGATAAACCATCTGAACTTTTCGTACCACTGCCTCTTCTTGCGCTCAACCTTCTTGAGAGTCTTGACCTCATGGTCTTCCTGACTCAACTTTTCTAACTTATCCAAGGTTTTCTTCAATGCCAATTCAGCACCAGCTATCTTACGCTTAGCCTTCTTAGCCTTCTCATAATAATACTCAGCGTTCTTCTCAATGGTTTTTGAAAGATCAAGCTCGACTCTCATTTAAACTTCCACCTAACACCATCCTTAGTATCCTCTAGAATAACACCTTTCTTGCTTAATTCTTCACGAATAGTATCTGCCCTCTTGAAATCTTTTTTCTTCCTAGCATCCTCTCTTTCATCAATCAATTTCTTTATCTCAGTGTCAAGCTTCTTCTCCCCAACCTCGAGAATTCCTATAACCTTGTCAAATTCCATCATCGTCTTCTTGATTTCAGCAGCATCATTCCTGCTCATCCTAGCCTTGTAAGAATCACGGACAAAATCAAAAATGGATGCAAGCGCAGAAGACATGTTAAGATCAGAATCCATGTTCTTCTCAAACTGCTTCTTAACCTTGACGATCAATTTTGCGACGGTCTTGCTGTCCTTCTCACCCTTTACAGAATCAAGGTAGACCATGAAGTTAAGCAGGCGCTCAACAGCAGCATCAGCAGCACTCAAGGAATCGAAGGTAAAGTTCAAGGGCTGCCTGTAGTGGGTTGACAACAACAGATAACGAACAGCCTTAGGCTTGTAACCCTTAGAAAGAACATCACGCAGGGTGTAAAAATTTCCCAATGACTTAGACATCTTCTTCCCGTCAACCATAATGTATTCGTTATGCAGCCAGAATTTTACAAAAGGCTTGCCAGTTGCAGCCTCTGACTGTGCAATCTCATTCTCATGATGGGGAAAGATAAGGTCAATGCCGCCTGTGTGAATGTCAAAAGTCTCACCTAGATACTTCATCGACATCGCAGAACACTCAATATGCCAGCCAGGCCTTCCCTTGCCATACTTCGTGTCCCAGAAAACATCACCGTCAGAAGCATCATAGGCTTTCCACAAGGCAAAGTCATGGGCATTCTCCTTGCCATACTCATCATTCTTAACACGGCTGCCTGACTGCAGCTCATCAACCTTTATACCAGAAAGCTTTCCATACTTCTTGAACTTTGAGATCTTGTAATAAACAGACTTGTCCTCTCCTATGTAAGTATATTTTTTCTTGTCCAATCTCCCAATCAAGGAAATCATCTCAGGAATGTGCTCAGTTGCTTTAGGATAAAACTCAGCAGGCAGAACATTCAATGCCTTTATGTCCTCAAAAAAAGCTTCTGTGTACTTATTGGTGAATTCCTTCAGGCTCAAACCTTCATTCTTAGAATCACGAATAGTCTTGTCATCAACGTCTGTTATGTTCATGACCTGCTTGACCTTGAAACCCTTATACAACAGGTAACGCTTCAAAACGTCAGCATCGACAAAAGCACGGCAGTTGCCTATGTGGACATAGTTATAGACAGTAGGGCCACAATTGTACATCCTAACCTCATTGCCGTTCAAAGGCTTGAACGACTGCATCTTCCTCGTCAGTGTGTTGTAAAATTTCAGTGCCATCATTCCAACTCAAGTGTGATTTTACCTTGCTTTAACTCAATGCCCTTGGTTTTTAACCTTTTTGCTATCTCATCCCAGGGCAGTTTCTTGTCCCTTGCCATTTTTATCGCATCAAAAATCTCCTTTATGTAAGCATAGTTGCTGTAAATCTTATCACCAATCTCTTTGTTTAACAATGATTCCTGTCTCAAGACTTCTCCCTGGTCTTTCTGCTTCTCAATAATCTTGTTCAGCTTCTCAAGCTTCTTCACAAAAGCACCGTCGACAACCTTAATATTCGAATCAAAGAAATCAACAGCAGCAGAGAAATTATCAAAAAACTGCAAAGGTGATTTGCCTGTGAACTCAAACGGAAGGACATTATCGCCGGATATGTTGGGCTTCAACCTTGTTATCTTGAGGTAATCAACAACCGAGATTATCTTATCAATCTCAGAGTCTGTTAACTGCTTCTTGTTCTTATCAACATCAGCCCTTGCACAAACCTCCTCTGCAAACAATCCACCCATGTTAAAGTCAATCGCGAGGGACTTGACAACACTCTCCTTCTTAAGATTCTTCAAATCAGAAGATTTCATATTAAAGGGATTTGCCTGGTTCGAAGGGGGGTAAGAGTATTTCTCATTCGGCTTTATGACACGATGGCGCCAGACCTGATTGTGCAGGCAATTTATTATTCTGTAATCCTTATCGCAAAGGATTATGTTACCGGAGCTGAAAAACTCAGCAATGAGTATGTATTTCTCACCCTTATCGAACTCAAACTCGACAATCCTCTCAAAATCATGCTGCCTGATATTCCTTAGCCTCGCCTGAGAAATATATTTCCTCAAAACAACCGCAAACTGCGGAAGCTTCTCAGACTCAAACTTGTATGAAGTTAGGTAGAAAGAGGAAGGAGATACTTTCAGGAGAAACTTATCGGACTTGAAAAGTGAGATAAGCAACACATTACCATCTTGGTAAACCTTATCCACCTTTGAATCAAGAATGGACTGCAATTCCCTGACCATGTAATAGACATCAAAAGAGCTGAAGACTTTCATGGTAGAAAATAAAACAGTGAACTTTATAAATATTATAGAAAGCTATATAAACATTAGTTAAACAAAAATCCCATACAAGGGTCAGTAGCTCAGCCTGAGTGAAACCCACGGCTACGGAGAGCACATAAATCTAAAAAATTTAGCTTGAACGGCTGAAGACCGTGGTGTCGGGGGTTCAAATCCCCCCTGACCCATTTTATTCTTCTTTTTCTTTAACCCTAAAAAGAACAGTGGCACGATAAATGCTCTTGCTCTTCAGATTATCATAACCGTATATCTTCTTGGTTACTACCAAATCTCCCTTGAAAGCCCCCTTCAGCTTCCTTCCGATATCACGTGCAATCTTATGTGATGTTATGTAAATATCAGCACCGTACTTGAAATAAAGCTCCTTAGAAATCTTGGCACCACCCTTTTTCTTAACCTGAGCCCTTATGAAATCAATGACTTCCTTATCCTTGGGCCTGACCTGGATTACACCTTCCCAATATGCACCGTGCAAACTATTCATACTTGACACTCATGGCATGGGGAATGCCATCAATCTTTATTATGTTCTCCTTGAAAACAATCTTGGCCTTAACACCTAGGGCGACGGAATGCTCACCCACCATGTTGACTGTGTGGGCCTCACTAATAACAACCAAAACCTCATCCTCAGAAGCAACATCACCCTTGTAAAACCTTTCAGAAACATCAAGCCTGAGATTCTTCTCCTTAAAGCACTTGCCCACGAGATTGCAGTCACAGACAGCGATAACCTCCCGGTCCCCTGCCCTGTGTATCTTAATGTAAATCTTGTTCATACTCTTCCCTTTATTGGGTTCTTAGCGCCACAAGCAGCACACTTAAGGAACTTGAAATCGCCTTCCTTGATAATTTTTGTGTCAGGCTTACCACAAACCTTGCACAAAACAAAATTTTTAGCATAAGTCTCAATCTTTGAGTTAATCAACGAGGATGGAAGCTTCCTGCCAAAAATCAACCTTGGACCGTCGACCTGCGCCGGAGTTGCAAGCTCACGCTGCAAAAACTTAAGCAGATGTTCCTGCTCACGGTTCAAAGTGCTGGCTATCTGCGAGAAATTTATTATAACAGTCTTATTACCTTCCACATGACCCTTCACCTTAGGCATCTCAAACCTTTCAGAACTCTGATTGGTTTTCTCAGGAAGGTTCTTCCTTGCACGTTCCAGCAGCTGCTTGTAATCCATAAAAACAACGAGAAGAGGCAAATTTATAAAGGTTTGGTTTAACGGTAGAAATCATGGCAGATGTAACAAAATCATCAGAGAAAAACATAGCACAAATAAACAAACAAGAGAATCTAGTGCAAAAAGTATCAAACCCATTCAAGACAATAAAAAATTATTTTGAGAAAAGGAAATTCCAAAAAAAGAACAGATGGATGGGACTCGTACCTGGAGACCTAGTTGAAATAGAAGGGAACGATTACCTGTACATGGGAATAAATTCAATGGGAGGACCGGGAATGCCTGGCATGGCAGAACCAATGCTAACAACAGCCTACCCTACAAACCCACAAACAATCTACTACTTCAGACCGAGACAAATGTCTGACACATTCCCGATGAATGTTTTCAGCGAGGAACTGCCACCCTATGACATAAGCGGCAGCGGAAGAAAAATATCTTTCATCAACGGAACCAACATAAAAAAGTTTGGATATCTGACAAGGGAAGAATGGCTGCAAGGAGAATACCTCAAGAGATACGCACAAAGACATGAAGAATTAAAAAGAAGAATTGAAGAAAGAAAAAAATTAAGCTAAACAACCTTCAAGAAACCTTTTCTGGGCTCGAACAATTCTGCAACGTTTCATGGGTTTGAATTAGAAATATATGTTTACAACCATAAATGTTTTTAAGTTTAAACAGTCCTGTTTTCAACATGCGCAAATACCCACAATTCAAAGATGAAGCGTTGAAGCAGGTTGCAATTGATTTGGCAGCCACTGAACTGGAGATTGAAGGATTGAACAGACTTAAGGGTACACTTGAAAAAAGGCTGGACAGCAGTGTTTACGACTGGCGAGTGCATTACGAATTAAAAGTAAGATACCACAATGGTGACAAGCAGGTAGAAGCATGGCTTGAATCAGACTATGTTCCTGAAGCAACATCCTACTATTTTGGAAAATTAGAGGAGACCCTAGAAGAAGCTATGGGGGGAATCAAAAAAGCAAAGGAAAATATAGCAAGCCTTACCGACAAAGAAGTTACTATACCCCATCACGGGAGGGCTTTAGTATTGGATTATAACATAACTCGTGCTATAATAAACAAAGGACTTTACTCACAAGAAAATATTAACCTCTTAGTTGATGAAAAAAATCATGAGAGGTCCTGGCCAAGAGGTCTGTGATTAAGCTCAAACAACCTTCAAGAAACCCTTCCTAGGCTCGAACAACTCGCCCTCAGCAATTAAATCCTGAACCGTTACCTCAACCTGCTTCTCGTTGACACCAGCAATCTTAACAAGCTGGGAAAACTCTATACCCACTTCCCCTGAATTGGACTCGACTATGCTGAGAATCTTCTGCCTCAAAGTTTCAGAAACATCCTCAACAACCTCCTCAACAACAACCTGATCAGGAGATGAGACAACCTTAGGGGCCTCATAACTCAGCTCATCAACAACCTCAACATTCTCAACAAGCTTTGACGGAGGTCCGTACTCCTTAAGCAACTCAAGCTTTCGGACAAGCTCCCAATTCGGATCCTGCAAAGGCTTAACCAACTCGGGATTGATGTAAGTCTCACCATTGAAACTCCTCGGCCTGCCAATGACAAGAACCATGTCACCGACCTTGACACCGTCGAGAATAGCGACATCCTCACGCCAGGCCTTCAGCCTGATAGAACCAGAACCGTCATCAATCGTGAGAGCACCATAATTCCTGTCAGGAGTGTCAAACTTGAAAACCACGTTAGCAACTATGTTAACACGATGAACCTCCTTGTCCTTGAACCTGATGAAATTAGGATTCTCACTCCCATTCATACCTGCGTTAAGCAGGTCACTAACCCAAAGCCTGTACGCGGTATTCCTCTTCTGTATTGTGTTTGCCATGTTCAAATCTTCTTAACAAAACCCTCAGCAGGCTTGAAAATCTCCCCTTCACGATTAAGCCTGTCAATGATACCCATAACAGTCCCCTCATCAAGGCCCTTAGTCTCCGCAGCAGAAATAACTTCAGATATAGGAACCTTCTTGTCACCCCTCTTCTCCTCAAGGGCAGAAATCAGGTCACGCACAAGGTACATCTTATTTTTCGTCGAGGTGCTTATACCCGTTGAAAGAACGTCGATGTCAATCTGACCAGTCTCAGGATCAATGCCAACCTGCATCAGACAATACTTCAACAACTCAATAGCACGACGAGCATCACTCCTCTTTATCTTGCTATCAAGACGGACACGAGCAGAAGCCTCAGACAACCTTATCAAAGCTTCCAACTGCCTCGGAGTTATAGGGATTGGCTTCCTCCTACCCTCCTTGTCAGAAGCGCTCTCTGTATTCCTCAAACCAACATAGAAATTCTTTATCTCATCAAGAGCCTCCTGGGTCATCTTCGGAAAAACATTTTGCTTGGTGTAGGAAATGAATTTCCTCAATGTTTCAACAGGTATTTCAGGAAGGATAGTCTCAGGAGCCTGATGCAAGTCCAGAACGTGCTGAGCAATCTTACCATCCAGAATCTTATCAGGCAAATCCCTCATCGGAAAAATCAGATCAAAACGGTTAATCAATGCAGGAGGCAAATCAATCTGCTCAGCAACTAATTTGTAAGGATCAAAACGGCCAAGCTTAGGGTTTGCAGCGGCAAGGACTGTGGTCTCTGCCCTCAAAGTTGCCTGGATGTTAGCCTTTGTTATCGTAACCTGCTGCTGCTCCATGGCCTCGTGCAGCGCATCAGTATCTTCACGCTGCATCTTGTCCATCTCATCAAGACACATTATACCCTTGTTAGCAAGGACCATTGCACCTGCCTCAAGAGCCCAGCCACGCAAGAACTCATCCTTGACAACAGAAGCAGTGATACCCGCACCTGTGGTTGACCTTCCAGCAACATACCTCGCCTTGGGAGCTGCCTTAGAAATGAACTGTAAGAGCTGACTTTTCCCGGCTCCAGGGTCCCCCACCAATAGAATATGCATATCACCCCTTGTGACTGTACCATCCTTCTTAACTTTCTTGACACCCCCAATCAACTGCAGGATTAATGCTTCCTTAATCTTCTCATGACCCCAAATACTGGGGGCAATTGACTTTACCAACCTGTCGTATATGTGGGGATCAGAAGCAAGATTCTTTATCTCTGCCTCATCTTCCGGACTTAATTCTATCTCAGTAAACTCCTCCTGGATTGGCTCAAGATAATTCGCATCAATCATCAGATCATACCTGGTTGAAACCACCCCACTCTTAAGGATTATAGGAATCTCCTTGACAACACCAACAACACCAACCTTGCTTCCAGGCGTTGTCCTTTTCTCCATCTTAGGATCAACCAGATCTTCCTTAAGGAAAATACTCATACGCTTTGGCTGGGCACCACCCTCAAGATCTTCAGGGGCCTCCTCGACAACCAACCTTTGGGCATCAACAAGATCCTTGCTCAACATCCTGAACCTACCACCTTTCTTACCACAGGTGCATCTTGTGGGCTCCTTGAATTTAGTTTCCACCTGAAGAATAGTTATTACAGAACCACAGGCAGGACACTCAAACTTAGCGCAGACAACCTGCGGCCTTATGTCAGAACACTGCCTCACTATCGCCTCAAAATAAAAAAGCTTGTTTATGTGCTTGCTCCTGATCTCTTTAATCCTCATCTGCTGGCTTTTAGGGAGGTTTCTGAAACGGACACGGATAGGATCCTTAATATCAAACTGCTCAATTGCAAGCTCAGCAGCCTTCGCTACCTCTTCAGGCTCCTCAAGAAGCAGGTCAGCAAGCTCGTGATCAAATTCAGTTAACTGCGAGAAATCAACTACAAGAGACGATAAACCTTTACTAGCTGTCTCGTGAATCTGCCTCTTATAATTCGCATCAAAAAATTCCTGAAACCTCTCTACCTGCTCATGGGCATCAATCATTTTACCCCCTTTTGTCCCAAATGAGAAAAAAATAAATGAATTATAAAGTTTTAGGTTAGCAATAATATACTTTATAAGTTTTACCTAAAAATAAGCAAAGGATTTCTACTTCTTGCCCTTGCTCAGCTTGCTTAGGTTCTGTATCAACTTGTCAACAGCCTCATGAAGTTTCTTCTCTGACTTCGTTCCAGTGCACACAATCTTGCCATTGCTGAACAAGAGGAACGTAGCCCTTGTGCCGGGAAGCTTGTAAACAAGGCCTGGGAACTGCTCTGGCTCATACTCAGTATGCTCCAAATCCATGGCTAGTTTGTTCAAATTCAAGTCCATGCCAATGCTGCCTGAAGCAACCATGTTCTGGACGTGAATAACAGGCTCTGTAGTAACCTTAATCTTGATCTTAGCAACATTCTTAATTATGGCCTGCACAGACTCCTTAACCTTCTTCATCGACTTAGCACCTGTGCAGACAATCCTACCAGAAGAGAATATCAAAGCAGAGGTCTTCGGTTCCTTGATCCTCATCACCAAACCGGGAAACTGCTCCGGATTGTACTCTGTGTTCGGCAATGTCTCTGCAAGTTTTATCAACGGAATGTCCTGCTCTAATGAAGTTGTAGCAACGATATTTTGAATCTTAACTTCCTTCTTAATAGCCATTCTAAAAACCCCCTAAATCATTTCTAAATTATTGATATTATAATACAGAAAAATTTATAAAGCTATTTATAAAGCCATAAAAAGTAATTCTAAGTTTTAATTATCCAGTAGTAAGAAAAGTTTATCTTGAAATTGCTATTTTGTAATTAATAATTAAATGAAAAAAGAGGTCAAGTTAATAATTCTAGCATTATCACTAATAGTATGTTCTGTCATTGTAAGCGCTGATGAAATGAATTTCACAGACCTAACACCCGGATACAATGCGAGTTATGGCAGCTCAACAATAAGCTTCACTTGCAACGTTACAGCTGACAGCGCTGCTTACAACATCGTGAACATCACCATCACTGTTTACACCGGTGGAGATAATAATACTGCTTTGACTTATCTTTCTGAGGGCACAACATCTGACCTTGCTGGTGCAAATAATGCCACAACAGTCACTCTGGATTTGAGAAATAGTTTTATTTCCAGTGGTCTGGATGTGAGCTATTTCAACGGTTTTGTTAACTTTACTTACAACTGTAAGGCTTCTGATGACCAGGGTGCTGAGAATGTGAGCACTAACATGTCTTTCCTAAACCCCCTGATGGGCTTCAAAGGCACCATATTCAACAGCAGCTACGCAGCAGCTGATGGTGCGAATGTCACAATATCAGAGTTCGTGATGCCACAAGGCGGTAACCCTCCCACCACAAACATCCTTACTTCAATGCTTACGAATGCCAGCGGATATTATGCATTTTTCATAAATTACAGCTATGCTGACGGCAGTAATACTAACCCGCTTCAGATAGCAGTCAAGACCAATGGAAGTGACGGCAACGCTACTGAAATTGGACCCACACTCCCACCACTACCTGCAACTGCGGTTATGCAATTCTTTGCTAATGGCACATTGTACACACAACCAGCTGCAACACTCAGGATTTCCGCTTCTCATGTAAGTGTGGAGGATGAATCCAATAATGATGAGTTCAACTATGAGGTCACCGACCTGGGTATAGGAGTAGGTCTATGGAACAGCATAAATGTAAACGTCACATCCCCTCATGACATTGTTGTGCCAAGGGACAGGAATTACACAATAAGCTGGATGAGAGGCCCTACTGGTTTCGGGATCGAAGCCACACCACCACTCTCCACTACTGTTAACAACATCTCAAGCTACAGCAGCACGAATTACGTCATCGAGATAAACAAAACACTCTCATTTAATAATTACATACTATCAGGCAATATTACTGTAAGCACCCCTCTTAATGATGTGAACTGTAGTAATAACATGATTATGAGACTCACCCCAAGCAGCGGAGATTTCGTGCCCCCCGGCAGCAGCGTTAACGGCTTAGAATGGAACGTAACCAACCTGACTGATGGGGTTTTAGGTGTTGATGGACCCCATTTCGAGTACTACGCTACTCTGATGGGGGCTTCCGACGGTATTAACTACGTCATAGAATGGTACTGCAGTAATGCAACTGCAGCTTCCTATGGGGCTATCAGAAAGATTCAGCTGAACGCATCTGACGCTACTGTGCACATAACCCCAGGTGTGCTTGCAGGGGAGTATGACACAAGCGGCAACTACATGAGCAACACGATTAACACATCAACCAAATGCATACAATTCTATGACTTAACCGATCCTAACAACCCATCAACCACAATCAATAACCTTAACGTAAACCTAGAGGTTACAGACAGCAGCTTCGGAACATTGATGTACGTTGCCCAAGTTAGCAGCGGTGCAGCACTAAACTGGACATTCCTAAACAGCAGCACAGTGAAAGTCAGAATTTTCAGCCCACAATTCCCCCCATACAGGACATCTATAGATTTGGGCAAAGAATACTGCGGTCCTGATTCAAACATATCACTAAAACCATTCAATATGGAAAGTATAGGTAGTGATGGAGCTAAGCAGAACTTCAGCTCAAGCAGTTTGAGGATGAGATTCATGAGGAACAGCGCAGCATGCAATGTAGTAACACCAGATGACAGCTGTGTGATAGGAGACACACTAGACCCAAACACATTCAACCCGTTGGCAGCGATGATGAGCGGAAAAACAAACCTCATGATAGACCTGAACGGAGGGAATGGAACAACATTGTACTTCATAAACGTGGACATGATGTCATCAGGACCGCCTGACGCGATACTGAGTGAGAATGCAAGCCTCGATAATATACAAACAGGGTCCATGGACCAGCTATGGCAGTTCGGGAGCTTCGCACCAGACATATATGATTATGTATTAGTTGGGATACCATACAATGACAGCCAAGTAAACGAAGCCTGGACATTCACAACAAAGATACCAGCGTTATATGATGAAAACTGGAACATGATATGGAACACGACAGACAACGGAACAAGCTTTACCGAGATAAGCGGGAACTATTCAGACTATGCAGACTACCCAAGCACATGGTTCACTGGAATGGGCTGCAGCAAAACAGAAAGCACATTCGCATCAGATTCATGCTACGTGAATATAACAGAGAACAAAATCTGGCTCAAACTGCCACACTTCTCAGGGGTAGGACCAAACATACAGGGAAGTACACCAACAACACCTAGCAGTGGAGGAGGAAGCGGAACAACATCAATATCATCAGGAGGCCTCTATATAGACACATCAGAGGGAATAACACTCGAATTACAGGTAGGAGACAGAGCAGTATTCGTGACAAAGGGAACAGAACACACAATAACAACAACACAGGTAACACAGGACCACGTAACATTTGAGATACAATCAACACCAATAATAGTAGTGGTCCCGGCAGGAGAGACCAAAGAGGTTGACCTAAACAGCGACGGAACAAATGACATAGCAATAACAGTAAAAAGCATTAACATAAGGTATGAGACAGCAGAGGTCTACATAAGAGACATAGAAACGCCAGCACTTGTACCAATACCAACAGGAGAGGTCGTACAACCGATAGAACAGCCAGAAGAGCCTGCAGCGCAAGAAGAACAACCAACAAGCGGAGAAAAATCAAGTGCAATACAAACAATACTCGGAGTGATCATAATACTGGCAGCAATACTCCTAGTGCTATACTTATTCTTCAAAAAGAAAAAACACTAAACCTTCACGAGGCTGAAGAATATGTCAAAATCCTTATCCTTAATCTTAACACTCTGACCGTGATGAGGATTCCTAGGCTTCTCAAAAGACAGTGACTTAGCACCAACCTTCTCCTGTATCTCCTTCTTGAACTTACCCAGGCTGAATGAAGAGACTATGCACAACTCAATCTTGTCCTGCTTCTTGAGATTTGCCTTCTTCCTCATCTCCTGAATCCTTCTCGTAACTTCCCTTGAGAAACCCTCTGCCTCCAAATCAGGAGTGAGCTCTGTATCAAGGGCTACGCTAAAACTGCCTTTCCCAACCTTAACAGACTTGGCATTGACCTGTGCCATGATAACTGACCCAAGGTTCTTGACAGCCTCAACACCAGCATCGTCACATTCAACAATAATCTTCTTCAAAGGCCACCTTACACCCATCTGGACCTTCTCCCTCTGGGCCAAAGCCTCTTGTATAACTGTCCTGACAAAACCCATCTGCCCCTCTAACTTTTTATCAATCAACTTATTGTCGGCCTTAGGCCAGTCACATAAGTGAATACTTTCCTTATCCAAGCCAAATTTATTTTTTAATTCCTGGTAGCATTTCTCTGTTATGAAAGGAGCTGTTGGAGCAAAAAGCTTCAGAGTTTCAAGATAAACCTTGTAGACCGTTGAAAGAACCTGGTCCTTCTCTTTCTCAGAACCGGCAGAGGCCTTCTCCCTTATCATCTGGATGTAAGTCCTGCTGAGGTCAAGGAATAATTGTTCAATAACAACAGGAATCTCATTCAACCTGTAAGAATCATAAAGCTTAGTAACCTCTTCAATCGTGGAATTCAGCCTTGAAAGTATGTATTTCTCCTCAACACCAAAAGACCTCACCCTCAAACTCTTAGGATTCTTGCCTGTGAAATCAGATTGGGAACTGATGAAGTTCAAAAGGTTCCAGAAAATCTCCAGATTCTTATGCTTCACCTTCATATCCTCAAAATTATAATTAAGGTCGAGGCCCGGACTGGCACTGCTGATTGTATAATAACGCATAGTGTCAGCACCATACTTGTCAATAACCTCATAAGGAGAGATTATGTTCTTCAAAGACTTGGACATCTTCCTGCCCTGGGCATCGTTGATGAAACCGTGCATGTAAACAGCCTTGTAACAGGGCTTCTTGAAAGAGACCATGCTCAAACACATCATCGAATTGAACCAACCACGAATCTGATCCTTACCTTCAAGAATCAAATCAGCAGGCCACCAGTGCTTAAACATCTCCTTGTTTGAAGGATAACCCATAGGAGCCCAGGATGCTGCACCAGAATCAAGCCATACATCAAGCACATCATCAACACGATTCATCTGAGACTTACACTCAGGACATTCTATATGAACATCATCAACAAAAGGCCTGTGCAAGTCATCAAGCTTTTTATTCCCTAACCTTTCCAGCTCTTCCTTTGAACCTACCACAATGAAATTCTTGCACTTATCACAGGTCCAGATAGGCAATGGAATTCCCCAGAACCTCTGCCTCGATATACACCAGTCCTGCAGGTTAGAAAGCCAAGAATCAAACCACTTGTTCCCACCCCAGTCAGGAACCCAGTATATCTTCCTGTTATGGTCACGCATCTTCTCCTTCAGCTTCTCAACAGCAAGGAACCATTGCTCTGTTGCACGAAAAACAACATCAGAATGGCAGCGCCAACACTGGGCATACTCGTGAGAAATGTCAGTAATAGCAACAACCAAACCCTTGTTTTCAAGAGCTTCAACAAACCTTGAATCATCAACCCTTGCCTTGTAACCAGCAAACTTACCCATAGTCTCGCTGAAAGTCCCATGCTCATCAAGCTCATTATAAGGAGGAAGCTTGTTCTGCCTTCCAACCTCAAAGTCCTCAGGACCACAGCCAGGAGCGCAGTGAACAAGTCCAGAACCAGAACTTAAGTCAACATACTGGTCAGACATCAGAATGGTGTAAGCCTTCTTATTCTTCTTGTCCAACTCCTGATGGTATTTCAAATCATCATAGAAAGGAGTCCTGTACTTCAATCCCTCCAACTTCTTGCCCTTAAACTCTTCAACTATTGTGAATTTCTTGCCGGCAACAGCAGTTATGACAGCACCTGACAATGCCTTTGCAAGAATCCAGGTCTCACCGGAATCCTCAATCTTTGCCTTAACATAATCAAACTCAGGATGGGCCATCACAGCAAGGTTGAAAGGAATCGTCCAAGGAGTCGTAGTCCAGATTATCAAATAAGTGTTCTTCTGACCAACAACAGGGAACTTAACAAAAATGGACTTATCATTAACAGTCTCATACTCCAACTCGTGCTTTGCCAGGGCAGTCGCACACCTAGGACACCAGGTCATAGTCTTCAAGCCCTTATACAGATAACCGTTATCATTAGCCTTGCTCAAAGCCCACCAAGCACCCTCAATGTACTCATTCTTAATAGTCATGTAGGGATTGTCCCAGTCCATCCAGACACCCACACGCTTGAAATCACTAATCATGGGATGCATCTCAGAAACAGCAAAATTCCTGCACTCCTCAATGAACTTCGCAAGGCCGAACTGGCTTATGACATCCTTCTTGTCCTTTATGCCAAACTTCTTCTCAACAGCAACCTCAATAGGAAGGCCGTGCATGTCAAAACCAGGCTGGTCCCAGACCTCAAAACCACGCATCCTCTTGTAACGAATCAGGGAATCACGCAGGGCCTTGCCCCAGGCGTGACCAATGTGGATCTTGCCAGAGGTGTAAGGCGGACCATCAAGGTAGTAGAACTTCTTACCCTTCTTCTTAGCCTTCACCTTACCGTAAATGTTACTCTTATCCCAAAAGGCAAGTATCTCTTCTTCAGACTTCCTAAAATCATACATAGTAAAAGCCTAAATAAAAAATGTTTAAAAACCTTTCCAAAACAAAAGAAAAGGTTTAAATATTAATCCAAATAAGGAAAGAAACATGAATTGTGCTTGTTCTGGGTGCAATTTGATAGGTTAAAATACATAGGAGAGATAAATAAGATGATGCAAAGGAAAGGAAATAGATTTGGCGGCAGCAGTAGACAAAACTTTGCCCCAATAAAAGTCGGAGAAGAGCTGGACGTAACCATAGAAGCAGTCGGAGAGAAAGGCGACGGAATGGCAAAGATCAAGGGATTCGTGATATTCGTCCCAAACACACAGAAAGGTGACAACGTAAGGATAAAGGTAACAAGGGTACTAAAGAACGTTGGATTTGCGGAAGTGTTGGGATCTGCACAAGGCGGGGAAAATTCAGAAGAAACGCCTAAGGAAAATAAAGAAGACTCTGAAGAAGATACGGAAGAAGACATGGGCGAAGACGCGGAAAGCGAAGACGAAGAGCCTGTGGAAGACAGCGAAGATTTCTAAATTCTTCCTTTTTTTAATTTTTTAATATTTATTTCTTAAAATATCTTTTACAGAATATAGTTACTAGACATCCGCGCACGCAAGCTTTATAAAGAAAATTAAAAATTAGGGTTATGTTCTAAAATGGACCCAACCCAAAGCATATGGACTGAGAAATACAGGCCAAAGACATTCTCTGAATTCAAGGGTCAGGAAAAGATAGCAGAAAGAGTAAGGGCCATGGTAAAACAGAGGAACATAAGCAACTTCCTTTTCACAGGGCCTGCAGGGGTGGGAAAATCAACACTTGCCCTAATCGTGGCAAGGGAATTATTTGGGGAAACATACAGACAGAACTTTCTAGAATTAAACGCATCAGATGAAAGGGGGATAGACGTAGTAAGAAGCACGATAAAAGACTTCGCAAGGACAAAGGCAGTGGGAGACGTCCCATTCAAAATAATATTCCTGGACGAATGCGACTCGCTGACAAAAGAGGCGCAGCAGGCACTGAGAAGGACGATGGAGAACTTCACAAACACAACAAGATTTGTACTAAGCTGCAACTATTCAAGCAAGATAATAGACCCGATACAGTCAAGATGCACAATATTCAGATTCAAGCCACTGGAAAAAGAACAGATACACCAGATAATAGAAGAGATAGCAAAAAACGAGAAGATAAAAGTGGACAAGAAAGGGATGGAGGCACTATATGAAGTGTCTCACGGAGACGTGAGAAGGATGGAAAACATACTCCAGAGCTGCGCAGCAATAACAAAAAACATAGACGATGAGATAATATACCAACTCGTAAGCGCAGCAAGACCAAAAGAAGTAAAGGAAGTGCTGGAAACAGCAGTAAAAGGGGATTTCATAAAAGCAAGGGAAAAACTGCTTGACGTAATGCTCAACTATGGTTTATCAGGATTAGACATAATAAAACAGATCCAGAGAGAGGTATGGAACCTCAACATAGACGATGATAAAAAAGTTAAACTCGTAGACAAATGCGGCGAGATAGAATTCAGGATGGTAGAAGGAGCTGACGAATTCGTCCAACTTGAAGCACTCCTATCAAACTTCATAACTAAATGATGAATTTCTTCAAAAAACTCTTCAAGAAAAAGGAAGAGACCATAAAAATAGGAGAGTTGGACAGATGGTTTGATGCAAACCTAAAACCAGAGCTGGGACAGATAAAAGACAACCTCCAGCAAGTTGAACAGACAAAAAAAGAACTCGGGGAAAACATAAAAGCACTGGAAAAAGTTGAGGTAAAAGACCAGGTGCAGAAAAAGATAAAAGACGTCGTCGAGGGGAACGTCCCAGCGTACACAAGAGCAGTAGAGATATTCCTCGAAAAGATAAACGTGCCTGAAGAGATAAACTCGCAAACCCTAGCATCATTCTATGAAACCACACAAAGCGAGTTGGACCAATTCGGAAAGAGAACAGCAAGAAACTTCGCAATAATGCAGACACTTATAGGGCAAGAGCTCGCAGCCACCGCAAAGAACCTAAAAAAGATAGACGAATTGTCAAAAAACATAATGAAAGAGGCCAAGAAACTGGAAAAAACAGAGAAAACAAAGAAAAAAATAGAAGAGTTGAAAGAAGCAAAGAGAAAAGAGAAGGAAAACAGGGAACTGATAAAAAATTATGAGAATGAGAAAGAAAACCTGACAAAAGAGGAGGGGGAAACTGAAAGTAAAATAAAAGAACTGGAAAAAAGCAACGCAGCAAAAGAGCTCAAAGAGCTGAAACAGGAACTGATAAACCACGAAGCAAGCAAAAACGAGCTTGACAGCGCAATACTAAGCCTGTTCTCACCGCTGCAAAAGGCATTCAAGAGATACAACAACCAATTCTTCATAAAGAAAGTCGATGAATACATAAATGATGCAGCAGGAACACTTAAACAGGACAATGAACTGGAGATAAAAAAATACCTGGAAGACATAAAAAAGATGATAGAAGAGGGAAAGATAGACCTCAAAGAAGACAAGAAGAAAAAAGCACTCGAATCGATAGAAATGCTAAGCGAAGAATACATGGAGGCATTCCTGAAAGAAAGCAAAAACATAGAAGAAGAAACTAAAAGCGTCGAGGAAAAGATAAAAAACAACACATACGAGCAGGAAAAAGAAGAGCTCAAGAACAAACTGAAAGAGAAAGAAACAAGAAAAACGGAAATAGACAAGGAAATGAGCAAGATAAAAGGGATAAACATAAAAAACCAAAAAGAAGAAATAGAGAAAGACCTGAGCAACATGGGCTATGAGGTAAGGATAGATGATATGGACTGAAAAATACAAGCCAAAAACCCTGAAGGAAGTGCAGGGGCACAACAAGGCAGTCGAAGAACTAAGAAATTTCATACTCAGCAAGAAAAAAGGGGCTGCCATGATATATGGAGCAACGGGCAACGGAAAGACAAGCGCAGTCCACGCCATAGCCAAAGAATTAGATTACGAACTTCTAGAAGTAAACGCATCTGATACGAGAAACAAGGACAGCATAAACAGCATAATAGGCACATCATCAAAACAGATGAGCCTGTTCAAGAAAGAAAAAATAATACTCGTAGACGAAGTCGACGGTATAACAGGACAACAGGACAGGGGAGGAGTGCAGGCAATAATAAAAGTCATAGAAGAAACAAAAGCACCCATAGTGATAATAAGCAACGACCCATTCTCACAAAAACTTTCGCCATTAAGGACAAAATGCAGGACAATAGAATTCGGGACATTAAGTTATGTAACAGTATTCAACATCCTGAAAAAGATATGCGAGGCAGAGGGGATAAAATACAATGAAGAAGTGCTAAAGGACCTGGCAAGAAGAGCCGGAGGGGACGCGAGAGGGGCGATAAACGACCTGCAAATATTAACAAGCGTCAAGAACACCTTAGACGGGTTGGATGACCTGGGTGTGAGGGAACAGACGGAATCAATAATCAACGCACTAAAAGTCATATTCAAAAGCAGAAAACCAGAAAACGTGCTAGGAGCATTAGACAAAACAGACCTAGACCTTGATGAATCATTGTTATGGATAGATGAGAACCTTCCGAAAGAATACCACGGGGAGGATTTGATAAATGCATACGAGATGATATCAAGGGCAGACGTATTCAAAGGAAGAATAAGAAGATGGCAGCACTGGGACTTCCTGATATACATCAATGCATTACTAACAGCAGGGATCGCAACATCCAAAAAAGAAAAGAACGGAATGTTTGTCAGTTACAAAAAAACAGGAAGGATACTAAAAATCTGGCAGGCAAACATGAGGAACGCGAAAAGGAACATCATAGCAGAGAAGCTGGCAGCAGCAACACACACATCAAAGAAAAGAGCAATACAAGAAATAGCATACCTAAGGCCAATATTCAAGAAAGGAAAAGGGGGAGAGATAGCAGAGCAGCTGGAACTGAGCGAAGAAGAGGTTGAGTGGCTGGGAAGATAAGATGGTATACGAAATAGAGAAAAGGGCAAGGGTAACACCACAAGAGATCGGAAGGTGCATGAAATTCCTGGAAGAACAAGGGCAATACTTCGGAGAGAAAGAAATGAAAACATTCCTGTTCATGAATCCAATATACCTAAGAGTGAGGCTGATAAAAAATCAAGATGAGGTTCTGGTCACAAACAAACAAGGCGGCTACGAGGACAAAGCAAGAAAAGAGACACAGATCGACCTGCCATACAAACAACTAAAACCATTCATACAGCTGATGCAACTGCTAGGATTCAAAGAATGCGCATCCTGGAACACGCAAAGGGAATTCTACAGGCTAAACGGCCTTAACGTCGAGATGAGCAAATCAGAACACCTTGGGAACATCCTAGAGGTTGAAGCATTAACCACCCAACAAATCGACATAGGCAAGCTAGAGAAGAAAGTGAGAGACACATTAAGAATCCTCAAACTAAAAGAGATAGATGCAAAAGAATACCAAAAAATGATGGATGAGCTGTACAAAAAAACACTAAAACCCATATCCCAACATTCTTTCACAATTTAAACAAAATGCAAACTTTTATAAACCATCTCCCAGAAAGAGTTTTCTTGGTGACATTATGCAAGTAAAAGACCTAAAACCAAGACAAGGAAATGTGAACATCGAACTAGATGTCATAGAAGTAGGAGAAGCAAGAGAATTCCAGAAATTCGGAAACGCAGGAAGAGTCGCAAACGCCACAGCAAAGGATGAAACAGGGCAAATAAAAGTGAGCCTGTGGAACGAGGACGTGGACAGAGTCAAAGCAGGCGACAAGATAAGAATAACAAACGGATGGGTCTCGGAATTCCAGGGAGAGATGCAACTAAGCGCTGGAAGAATGGGAAAGCTGGAAGTCCTAGGCGAAGAAAGCAAAACAAGCGACAAGAAAGAGAAGAAAAAGCCTCAGAAGAAAGAAGTTGAGGAAGAAGAGATAGAGGACTAAGCTTCTAATTCAGAAAGATTTTAATAATCTTGAACAATAAACAAAAGCATGGTGTATGACATAATAGTCGGAAGAGACGAATCCGACAGAAAAAAATTCGGTGACAAGGGAACCTTATTCTTAGGAAGAGCCTACGTGAAGATGGGCAAGACCACATCACTAGCCAACAACGTATTCATAGACGTCGTAAGAAGCCACGTAATTCTTGTTGCGGGAAAGAGAGGGTCGGGAAAGTCATGGTCATTGGGGGTGATAGCAGAAGGAATATCACACCTACAGAAAGAGGTGGCAGACAACATAAGCGTCATAATATTCGACACTATGGGAATATTCTGGACGATGAAATACCCAAACGAGAAAGAAAGAAGATTATTACAAGACTGGGGAATGAAACCAGAAGGACTCGACATAAAAGTATACACACCAAAAGGTTACTATGACAAGTTCAAGGAAGAGGGAATACCAACAGACTACAAATTCTCAATAAGGCCGGCAGAGTTGATGGCAGAAGACTGGATACTGACATTCGAACTCACACCAAACGACCCTGTATCAATAGCAATAGAAAAAACAATATATGACTTCAGGGAAAAAGGAATGGAGGACTACACGATAGACGACATAATAAAAGCCATAGAAAGCGACGAGGAACTTGACATAAACACAAGAAACTCGGCAAAAAACAGATTCAAAGCAGCAAAAGGCTGGGGACTGTTCGACCCTGAAGGAACAAAATTAAGCGAGATAGCACAGGCAGGAAAGGTAAGTGTCATAGACATAAGCTGCTACACAGGATCAGGAGGATGGGGAGTAAAATCACTTGTCATAGGGCTGGTGGCAAAAAGAATATTCCTCGACAGGATGGTCTCAAGAAAAACAGAAGAGATAGGAATGATAGGAGGGGGCTACAGCTACACAGGAAGCGACGAGGACGTACTCAAGGAAAGAAAACCAATGGTATGGATGCTGCTAGATGAGGCACACGAATTCCTCCCAGACCAGGGAAAGACAGCAGCAACAGAAGCACTGGTAACAATACTCAGAGAGGGAAGACAGCCAGGAGTATCACTGATACTGGCAACACAACAGCCTGGAAAAATCCACAAAGACGTGATGACACAATCAGATTTGATATTAAGCCACAGGATAACAGCAAAACTTGACATACAGGCATTGAACGAGATGATGCAGAGCTACCAGACAGAAGACCTCGTCATGCAACTGAATAACTTACCAAGAGAATCAGGAGCAGGACTGATACTTGACGACAACTCAGAAAGGATGTACCCACTAAGAGTAAGACCTAGGTTCACATGGCACGGCGGAGAAGCACCAACAGCAATAACATACAAGAAAAGACTTGAACTGGGACTTCCAACTTAGCAAAAACTTAAATTCTAAACCAAACAAGTAAAATCATATGAAAGACTACTACACAAGAAAATCAAGAGAAGAAGGATACTATGCAAGGTCAGTATACAAACTGAAATCACTGAACAAAAAATACCAGATAATAAAACACGGGAACAGGATCCTAGACCTGGGATGCAGCCCAGGAGGGTGGGTGCAGGCAGCACTCGAGATAATAGGCAAAGAAGGATTTGTGACAGGAATAGACATAGACAAAGTAAAGGTAAAAGCCGGAAACTTCAGGTTCATACAAGGAGACATATACAACGAAGAACTACTGAAAGATGTGGAGAAGGTTGACGTTGTTCTAAGCGACATGGCACCAAAAACATCAGGAATAAGAGACCTGGACCAGGCAAGAAGCACAGACCTATCAAGACAAGCGCTGAAGATAGCAAAGAAAAAATTAAAAGGCAACGGCAATTTCGTGTGTAAGATATTCCAGGGCAAAGAATACCCAGAATTCATAAATGAGGTGAGAAAAGAATTCGGCTTCGTCAAGACGGCAAAGCCGGAAGCATCCAAAAGCGGAAGCAAAGAAATGTATGTGATAGGAAAATGCAAGAATACCTCACAAAACTAAAAGAAGCACTAAACGGGAAAGAAACAATAATCCTATCAGCAAACTGCAGCATAGACTACAGCGGCAGGGCAGAAAGCTACCTGCCAGGAGGAGACAGGATCATAATAATAAAGCCTGACAGAAATCTGCTGATACACCAGCCAAACGGCAACACACCAGTCAACTACATGAAGGCAGACAGCCACCACCACCTAATTCTTGAAGACATACCAACAATAAAAAGCGTGAACAAATCACAGAAAGAAGAAATAGAAATAAAGCTGCACAAAATCTACTTCCTACACACACAACTCATGAAAGACGACGAGAAGATAATGCTGAAAGGCACTGAAAGGGACATGGCAGAAAAAATATACAACAACCCAGAGTTAATAGAAGAGGGATTCAAGCCCCTGAGCAAGGAAGAACACACAAAATACGGATTCATAGACGTATTTGGGTATGACAAAAACAACAATCTAGTTGTCGTTGAGTGCAAGAGATATGTTGGAGATCTAAAAGCAGTAACACAACTCAGAAGGTATGTTGAGAAAATAAAAAAGATGAGAGGGATTGGGAACGTGAGGGGAATACTCGCATGCCCAAAGATAAGCCCGAACGCAAAGCACATGCTCGAGGACTGGGGATTCAAATTTGTTATGGTTAATCCACCAAAATATCTAGAGAAACACAAGAAAAAACAGAGAAAAATAGACGATTTCTAAAAAAAGAAAAAATAAAAAAATCAGCCGTAGTAATAATCCTGGTTCGTGTTGTAGGTACCGCCGTTAGTACACTTAACCTTGGATACCGGGCCGTAAGAGTTGGAAGAACTTGTAACCCAGTTCGTGTTGTTACCCGAATCGCTGTACCTGAAAACCTTAGTAAACGACTGCAGATAAGTGTAGGTAGTGTAACCATATGTGCCGGTAGCGCACTTGCAGAACTTCCTCGCCTGGTTCGTGTTCCTGTAAAGATACTGGTTTGAACCAGCCCAACACTTAACAGATGAAGAACAGTCAGCATCTGTTGCTGAATTACAAGACGGTCCACAACAACCATCAGAGGTTAAGCTGCAACCTGGCCAGACGCTCTCGCAAACATCCGAGTTCTCGTTACACGTGTCTGCGGTACAAGAGTTACCGTCGCTACAACTGCGAGCAGAACCTGCTGAGCACGCTCCTGCCTGGCAGGTCTCACCTGTGTTACAGTACAAGCCATCATCACATGATGTTCCATCAGCCTTGTTCCTTGTGTTTCCAGTATCAGTCCATCTTGTCTCTGTAACATCATACTTGCAGTCTAATACCTTATCACAATAGTGGTTCCTGTACCCATCTTCTTTCTGCTCTTTCTCTGTACAGGGGGTATCACCAACCCACCTTGTAGCTCCTGTTTCAACCCAACCATCAGCCTGACAGGCACCATCGTCTGGAGTGTTAGAACACACACCACCAGAGCAGGTATCAACCGTACAACCCACACTATCCCCACAGTCAGCGTTTACCAAACATGAGGGAGCTGTGGGCTTTACTTTTGTGTAAGCCTCATAGGCATCAACAATTCCCTTTCCTGTCATGCTTGTTGTACAAGGGGTCTCTCTCTGACCACCAAGGCAACTTGCTCCATACCAGTAATAGCATGTGTAACACTTGACAACAGGATTGGCTGTCGAGTACAAGGCATCTTTTATGCCTGCAGTAGTCAAATCAGGGTTTGCATCAAGCAACAGAGCAACAACACCTGCAACATCAGGCGTGGCCATCGAAGTCCCACTCATAGTACCATAACCATTTATTACACTTGAATAAATGTTAACTCCGGGAGCAACTATGTCCAATGCAGGACCCCTACCTGAGAAGTAAGCCACATTATTGGTCTTATCAACTGCGCCTACTGCAATAGCGCCTGAGGCACAACCAGGAGAAGAAACTCCCCTGCCATCATTTCCAGCTGCAACAACAACAGTCATCCCTTGGCTTACAACATTGTTAACATCAATTGCAAGGTTATCAGAATCACAGTTCTCAGTGGTGAAACTACCACCACCAATGCTGATGCTCATGACCTCAGCATCTGTAGCAACAGCAGCCTGCATAGCAGCAGTCATGTCATCCTCAAAGCAGTTACCCTGGGCATCACAAACCTTATACATGTAGATACCAACACCTGGGGCGACTCCCTTTGCATTCGCAGTCACACCATTAGCGGTTATTATCCCAGCAACATGAGTCCCGTGCCCATTACCATCTTCTGGAGTATCATCATTGTTCACGTAATCATAACCACCAAGATAACTGTCCTGCAGCTCAGGATGATCAAGGTCAATGCCTGTATCAAGAATAGCAACCTTCACGCCAGTGCCATCAACACCCTCAGCCCACACCTTGTCAGCGCCTATCTGCTGGTCAGCTGCAAGGTCAACTATGTGAAAAACCCTTGACTCACGCACGTTCAAGGTGGGTACTATGTCTTGTGGGCACTCAAAAGAAGCACCGCCTTTCAACCTGTGCCTCAATATGCATCCCTTGCCTTCCAGGACATTTATGTCCTCCTTGGCTATTTTGTCAGCAATAACCCTCTTGTACGCATTCCTGTCAACCTGACCCATATTGTCAGGACCGGCAATCACTACGATAGACATCAAAACGACCATAGCGGTCAAAATAGCAACAAACTTGCCTATTCCCATATTCATTTTTAGACCCCCGTCAGTTTAGAACACCCTGGTCCTTATGGAATAAAAAGATATATAAATCTTTTTAAAAAACCTTGAAATCAACACAGAGCCTGTACTTCCTAGGCGAATACTCACCGCACCTAACAACCTTCAGGATTTTGCATTTCTTGCAGTGCTTCTTCACCTTCTCAGCGGACTTGTCAATATTTTTCTCGTGCTCAAAGTCATAGAAATGGATTGTTGCGTTCTTCTTTGCGACTGACAAAGCGAGGTC